>NZ_JAEFCH010000061.1:0-10185 GCF_016406015.1 Acidovorax sp. IB03
CGCTTTGAGCGGCTCACATCCCGAATGCCCCCGGCTTTGCCGGGGGATGGTTACCTGACGTCTTGATTCCCCATGGCAGCCCCCAGCACCAGCGCGGGCTGTAACCCCATGGGGCCTGATCGGTCCAGCATCCTGAACCAGCCCAGGTAAGCATCGAGGTATTTCGTCGCCACACCCTTGAAGCGTTGCATCCAAGCGCGCAGCCTGCTGACATAGGCATTGACGTTCTGCACATGCCAGGGGCCTCTCACCCGCTGGCCCCGGCTCACATTCACCGCCTGGTGCTGCACGCCCAGTGCCCGGGCGGCGCTGGCCAGCGTGACGCTGCCATCGGTGCACAAGATGGTGTCTGGTGGCAGCAACGGCTTGAGCGCCGTTTGCACACTCACCGCTTTGCTCGTCTGCAGAATGAGGTTGGCCGTTGCTCCAGACCGGTCTCGCGCCATCAGCACCGGGGTGTACTCTGAGCCCTTGCAGCCAGCCAGCGCTTTGCCACCCCGCCGGCGAGGACGGCGCAGCAAGCCTCTTTGTCCCTTGCAGGAGACCAGGAAGTAGGACTCATCGGCCTCGGCAATGCCCACAAGCTGTTGAGCCTGCTGGTGGCTTGGGCAGGCCAGGAAGCGGTGGCGCCAGCGAAAGGCGGTGCTTTGCGCCACGCCCAGGCGCTGGGCCACCTGGTTGAGCGAGAGCCCCTCGCCCAGAGCCTGCGCCTGGCCCATCCACTTGTCCCGCAGATGCAAACGCGCCAGGGGCGTTCCCGTCAAGGCGTTGAAGGTGCGCGCGCAATGGCGGCACTTGAAACGTTGAAGCCCATTGGCCGAGCCGTTCTTGACGAGTAGGGAGCTACTGCAATGCGGACAGGCCCGAGGAGCATCGCCGTGTGCTTCTAAAACGGCGATGGCTTGGCTGTGATCGAGCAGAGCCTGCAGGCAGCTTGCCAGTTGCTGGCGCTGGTGGTGCGTCAGTTGGGGCAAGCTGTGGATCAAGCGCGTCATCTGCTGCTGTCGCATGGCTTTCTCCTGGGGCTGACGCAGGAGCGTCATGCTTGGGAGATGGGGGCGCGGCAGGGCGTTTAAAGACTCATCACTAGCATTCGCTAGAAGAGCCGGAAATCAGGCTCCAGCGCATTCTGGTCAAGCGCCAATAGCTATTATTTTGATAGATTGCGGCGCCGGGTGCGGCGCCCCGCCTATCTGGCACGAACCCTGGGGCCATTGGCCCCAGATGCGTGCTGGCGGCCTACAATCGGCGCCATGACGACCCTCCTTGCATACACCACCGCTGCCCTGGCATCGCTGCTTTACGCAGCGGCTTGCGCGCGTGCGGCGGGCAGGAAGACTGCGCGTTGTCAGCAGACGCCAGCACATTCCTGAGCCCGGCGGCACTCTCTCCTCATCCTCTTTCAGCGCAACCATCCACCGCCGGGCACCAGCCTTGCGCGGTAGTGGCCGTCTGTTCCCGCTGGGCGACAGCCGCATTTGATGGAGTGCCAATTCATGCATGCAGCCGCAGTTGTTGATGATGTTGTTGTGGTTCACGGCGAGCGCACGCTCACCGATCTGGACCATTCCCGCCTGATCAGGCTGGGGGGCCACCGGCTTCCCTCCGTTCTGGATGATCTGCTGGCCCAGGCAGACATCACCAGCTCGCGCACCGTGCGCGCGGATGTGGTCACGATGTATTCGCGCGTCGAGCTGTTGGATGTGCACACCCGCAGGCGCCAGGTGGTGACCCTGTGCTACCCGCAAGACGCAGAACCGGCCGCCGGTTTCATCTCGGTGCTGTCTCCCGTGGGCATCAGCCTGCTGGGGCTGCGGGAGGGGGATGTGGCCAGGTGGCAGACACCCCACGGCGAAGAATGCGCGGCCGTGATCGAGTGCATTCAGTTCCAGCCCGAGGCCTCGGGCGACTACCACACGTAGCCGCCGCTTCAGCAACTGCAGCGCCCGCTGCCGCCCGGGACCACCGTGCCCGCACTCATTGCCCTTCACGCCGGCGCCACATCGGGTGGCCGCCGCTGCACGGGTGCGCACGGCCCCATCACAACGACAACAAGGACACGCCCGCCATGACCCTTCGCTCCATCCTCGCCGTTACCGACTTTTCTTCCAAAGGCTGCCACGCCATCGCCCGCGCTGCGCTGCTGTGTGCCGAGCACCGCGCCACGTTGAAGCTGGTGTACCTAGCCCACCCCGACGAGGCGCCGCCACCGGATGCGGCCGTGCGCCTCGCGCAGCATGCGCTGCAGCTCAGGCAGCGGCACCACATCACAGTGCAGGCCGCAACCCGCATGGACCTCACGGCGGCGGATGTGGCCCGCGAAGCCGCCGATGCCGACCTGGTGGTGTGGGGCACCGCCCCGCCGCGGGGGCTGGCCGCCTGGTTCCGCACCCACCCGGCCGTGCGCATGCTGCGCGCATGCCAGCGGCCGGTGCTGGTGGTGCGCAAAGCGGCGGCACAGCCGTACCAGAGTCTTCTGGTGGCGGTGGATTTTTCGCAGGTGTCGCAGCGCCTGGTGGAACTGGGCTCTGCATTGCAGCCGTCGGCACGCGTCGAGCTGTTTCATGCCATCGACACGACCAATGAAGGCAAGCTGCGCTATGCCGAGGTGTCCGAACGCGCCATCCGCGCATACCGCGAAGAGTGCCAGCGGTTTGCGCAAGACAGGATGTTCACGCTGGCCGACTCGTATGACGCGCGCCGCAACCGTCTGTCCTCCACCATCGGCCGGGGCGACCCCGCCCGGCAGGTGGTGGTGCAGCAGCAGCACACGGCGGCCGACCTGATCGTGGTGGGCAAGCACCCGGCTTCCCTGCTGTCGGACCTGGTGTTTGAGAGCGTGGCCCATCGCATCCTGCGCCACGCGCCCACCGATGTGCTGGTGGTGCCGCATGGTTACCAGCCCGCCACCAGCGCGGCGCCCGCACAGCGCCTGGCCACAGACCTGCCTACGCGCCGCGTGAAGGCAGGCCAGCCCCGCCTGCCGCGCTATCCCAACCCGGCGGCGCAGATCGGGCGATCCTGATCTGTTTGTGATCTTGCCGTTGCCGTGTGGTCAAAGCGACGCATGGGGCCTGCAGCCAGCCGCCAGGCCGTCCGCGCCAAGGCCTTGATCGCCGCGGGCAACGACACGGCCGCCTGGTCGTAGCCGTGCCAGGGGCCGTTGCCGGTGCCAATCGCGGGCAAGGCCTTTGCCCCCATTCTGCAAGCCAACGGCGGCGGGGCGCTGCTCAACGTGCTGTCGGTGGCTTCGTGGATCAATGCCGGGGAACTGGCGGCGTACTCAGCCAGCAAGTCAGCCGCCTGGTCGCTCACCAACGCGCTGCGCCAGGAACTGGCCGCACAAAAAACGCAGGTGCTGGGCTTGCACATGGCCTATGTCGATACCGATCTGACACGTGGCTTTGATGTGCCCAAGACCAGCCCCGAGCAGATTGTTCAGCGTGCGCTGGATGGGCTGGAGGCCGGTGCAGAAGAAGTGCTGGCCGATGAGCTGACCCAGCGCCTGAAGCAGGCCATGACGGCAGAGCGCCCTGGCTACCTGCAAGCGCAGCACGCCTGAGCCCGCGCAAGGCACCTGCGTCTGGGGCGGTGGTGCCCCCGGCGCACCCCGCAGGCGTTTTGGCCTGGCGCGAAGCCGTTATGGCCGCAGCCAGATCCTGAGCGTGACATACAGCGCGTAGCCAAACGCCAGCACGCACCACAGCAGAAAAAACACGTTGGCCCAGTACGGGCCGGCCTGTTCAGCCAGCGTGTAAATCTGCCCCGCACAGCCCTTGCCCACGCAAGGCACCTCGCCCCGCGCCAGCGCACGCAGCAGGGCAAACAGCAAATAGCAGCCCACAGCGCCCAGCACCAAAAAACCCACCGGCCCCACCATGCCCTGGGTGGGCTCGCCGTTGCGGTCCCGATACCCTTGGCGGAGCAGCTTTTGGCCGTGCCGGTAAAAGACGAAGCCGACCAGCAGCATCAGTGCGTAGTACAGAAGCGTGAGCATGGTGGGCTGGTGGTGTAGCGCCGCGAGGGCAGGGGGGTGGTGCTGCCGATGGTAGCGGCAGGGCCGATGTATGGGGTGGGTGCGCGCAGAGGGTGTGCACTGCTCTAGGCACAAGCAACGCAGCCCCAGCATGCTCCGGCCTCATGCACGCCCGCATGAATTTTCAATCAAATCGGCTTCTAGCGCTTATCGGTAAAGCGCTGGTAGCTATTTATTTAATAGCGGCAGGCATTGTTGCGCTGGCGGGCAGGCAGCCTGCAAAGCCCTGCGGCCCGGGGGCAGACACCTCGGCCAGCGCCAGCTCGTCCATGCGGTCGTTCTGGCCTGGAATCTTGGTCAGCCGCTGCCCGTTTTGCCAGCGCCACTGCTGGCCGTCGAAGCTGTAGACGAAGGTGTGCGTGCGGTTGGAGAGCAGGTGCGCCGGGGTGAGGGTGATGGCCTGGGCCTCAGCCTCTGTCGCAGCGGTGGCGCGTGCCTCGTTGTCTTTGATGACGATCTTGCCCACAAACGGCGTCACGGCCGATTCTGTGGCCATCACTTCCGGCTGCACCTGGGCCGGGCTGTAACCCGTTTTCGTCCAGACGCTATTCCCCGCAATGTCGGCCTTGCCCACATGCGGCGTGCGGGCCGCCACAAACTGCGTGCAGGCTTGCACCAATGTGGCAAAGCTCTCATTGGCTTGCTGCGTGGCTGCGGCCGGCTGCTGGGGGGCAGACTGCGGCTTGCACGCGGCCAGTGCGGCGCAGGCGGCTGCCAGGCACAGGGCGGTGCGCAGGCGCGTAGCGGGGTGTTGGTGCACAGCGGGTTGTACGTGCAGGGACTGGTGCCTCATGGTGCCAGCCGCTCGCGTACCCAGTCGGTGCCGTCCAGCCGGTAGCGCAGGCGGTCGTGCAGGCGGCTCTTGCGGCCTTGCCAAAACTCCCACTGGTCGGGCTTCAGGCGGTAGCCGCCCCAGTGCGGTGGGCGCGGGGGCTTCAGCATGAACTGCGCGCCGTACTTGGCCGCATTGGCCACCAGCACGCTGCGCCCCGCAATCACCTGGCTTTGTGGGCTGGCCCAGGCGCCAATGCGCGAATCGAGCGGGCGACTGTGGAAGTACTCGTCGCTTTCCTCGTCGCTCACCTTTTCCACCACGCCTTCAATGCGCACCACGCGCTCCAGCTCTACCCAATGGAACTGGATGGCGGCGTAGGGGTTGCCCGCCAGTTGGCGGCCCTTGCGGCTGTCGTAGTTGGTAAACCAGACAATGCCGCGCTCGTCATAGCCCTTGATGAGCACGATGCGCGTGCTGGGGCGCATATCGCTGCCCACGGTGGCCAGCGTCATGGCGTTGGGCTCCGGCACTTCGGCGCTGATGGCTTCTTTCAGCCATTGGTCAAACTGTTGCAGGGGGGCGGCGTGCGAAGCGTCTTCGTTCAGCTCGGCACGCTCGTAGCTCTTGCGAAGGTCTGCGATGGATGTGGTCATTTCGCCATTGTGCAATGCACGCGCCCGCCCAGCGCTGCGCTGGGGCAAGGGCAGGGCAGGGAATGGACCCTGCGCAATCTTGACTGCCAGCAGAAAAACGCTGGTTGGGATTTAATCCCGCCACTGTTTTGCTGCCCAGCCGCATGGCTGCGAGCTGATCGCCCACCGGAGAACCTCACGATGCCCACCTTGAACATCAACGGCAAAGACACTGCCGTCAACGCCGACGACTCCACCCCGATCCTCTGGGCCCTGCGCGACACGCTGGGCATGACCGGCACCAAGTTTGGCTGCGGCCAGGCGCTGTGCGGGGCCTGCACCGTGCACCTGAACGGCGCGCCCGTGCGCTCGTGCGTCACTCCCATCTCGGCCGCCGTGGGCCAGAAGATCACCACTATTGAAGCCATTGCCGCCGATGACAAGGTGGGCAAGGCCGTGCATGCCGCCTGGGTCAAGCACGACGTGGCCCAGTGCGGCTACTGCCAAAGCGGCCAGATCATGAGCGCCACCGCGCTGCTCGGGGGCAAGAAGAAACCCACCGACGCCGACATCGACGCCGCCATGGCAGGCAATGTGTGCCGCTGCGGCACCTATGTGCGCATACGCGCCGCCATCCACGACGCCGCCAAGTCTTTGGCCTGATCGGTTCAAAAAAACTCTTCTGGCGTCGTTGCTGCGTCTTGTCGTACTGGTAGTACTGCCTGCGACACAGCGCCTAGCCAGAACCGCTTCGCTGAGTTTTTTTGCCCCGCTCTCCACATCCAACCCCCTCCCAAGAACACCGAGCAGGAGAACACCATGCATTTCGACGCTCAAACCGCCCGCGCCCACATGCCAAAAGGCCTGGTAGCGCTGATGGATCAAGCGCAAGGCGCTATCAATACCGAAGCAAATGCCGCCGCCACCGAAGGCGTGGCACGCCGCACCTTCCTCAAGGCCGCAGCCGCATCCGGCTTTGCGCTGGGGGCTTACCCGCTGGTGGCCACCGCGCAAGGTGCAGGCACAGCGCCTGCCGGGCTCAAGCCTTTCGAGCAGCCCTCGGCCTTTGTTCGCATTGACACCGATGGCACCGTCACCGTCACCATCAACCGCCTGGACTTTGGCCAGGGCGTGCAAACCGGGCTGCCCATGATCCTGGCCGAAGAGCTGGACGCTGACTGGAGCAAGGTGCGCAGCGTGCACGGCGACGCCAACCCCGCCTATGCCGACCCGGCCTTTGGCATGCACCTCACGGGCGGCTCCAACTCCCTGAAAAACTCGTACACCCAGTACCGCGAGCTGGGTGCCCGCACCCGCGCCATGCTGGTGTCTGCCGCCGCTGCGCAGTGGGGTGTAGACGCATCCACCCTGCGCACCAACGCAGGCTTTGTGGTGGGCCCCGGCGGCAAAAAGCTGGCCTACGGCGCGCTGGCCGAGGCCGCCATGCAGCAGCCCGTGCCCGAGAAAGTCACCCTTAAAGACCCCAAGCAGTTCCGCATCATCGGCAAGCCCACCACGCGGCTTGATGCCCAGGCCAAATCCAGCGGCCAGCAGGACTACGGCATCGACGTGCGCCTGCCCGGCATGCTCACCGCGGTGGTGGCCCGCCCCCCCGTGTTTGGTGCCAAGCTCAAGTCGCTGGACGACAGCGCCGCCAAAGCCATCAAGGGCGTGAAAGCCGTGCTGCGCGTGCCCACCGACCGCGGCGGCGAAGGCGTGGCCGTGATTGCCGAAGGCTACTGGCCCGCCAAGCAGGGGCGCGATGCGCTCAAGGTGGAATGGGACACGGTCAGCGTGGAGAAACCCGACACCGCCCAGTTGCTCACCCAGTACCGCGCTCTGGCCCAAAAAACCGGCGCCATCGCCATCCCCGCCGATGTGGCCGCGCTGGCCAATGCGCCGCAAAAAATCAGCGCCGAGTTCACCTTCCCCTACCTGGCCCACGCGCCCATGGAGCCGCTGAACTGCACCGTCAAGCTCGATGGTGACAAGGCCGAACTGTGGATGGGCACCCAGATGCCCGGCCTGGACGCCATGGCCGCCGCCAAGGTGCTGGGGCTGCAGCCCCAAAACATCAAGGTGCACACCCAGATGGCCGGTGGCGGTTTTGGCCGCCGTGCCATCCCCACCAGCGACTACGTGGTGGAAGCCTGCGGCGTGGCCAAGGCCGCGCGCACAGCAGGCATCAACGCCCCCGTGCGCACCCTGTGGAGCCGTGAGGACGACATCAAAGGCGGCTACTACCGCCCCATGCACGTGCACCGCGCCGAGATCGGCTTCGACGCCCAGGGCAACATCCTGGCGTGGGACCACGTCATCGTCGGCCAGTCCATCGTCAAAGGCACGCCGTTTGAAGGTTTCATGGTCAAAAACGGGGTCGATTCCACCGCAGTGGAGGGCATGAAAGAGCCCTACAACATCCCCATGCGCCTCTCGGTACACCACCCGCAGGTCAACGTGCCCGTGCTGTGGTGGCGCAGCGTGGGCAGCACCCACACCGCCTACGCCATGGAAACCCTGCTGGACGAAGTGGCCCGTGCCACCCAGCAAGACCCCGTGGCCTACCGCCTGCGCCTGATGGGCGACAAGCACCCCCGCCACAAGGCGGCGCTGCAGCTGGCGGTGGACCAGTCCGGCTACGGCAAAAAGAAACTCGCCGCAGGCCGCGCCTGGGGCGTGGCGGTGCACGAGTCGTTCAGCTCCGTGGTTGCGTACGTGGTGGAAGCCTCCGTCAGCAAAGACGGCACGCCCAAGCTGCACAGCGTGACCGCTGGCGTGCACTGCAATCTGGCCGTCAACCCCAAGAGCGTGGAAGCCCAGGTGCAGGGCGGGGCGCTGATGGGCATGTCCATGTGCCTGCCCGGCGGCGCCATCACCCTGAAGGACGGCGTGGTGGAGCAAAGCAACTTCGGCGACTTCCCCGTGCCCCGCATCACCGACATGCCCCAGGTGGCCGTGCACATCGTGCCGAGCGCCGAACCGCCCACCGGCATGGGCGAGCCCGGGTTGCCACCGCTGGCACCAGCGTTTGCGAATGCGGTGGCACGGTTGACGGGCAAGACGCCGAGGGAGTTGCCGTTTAAGTTGGCTTGATTGGGTTGGATGGAAGTAGAGCGCTGGGTTTGGAAAAGCCCGGCGCTTTTTTTATGGCTTATTCGGGTGCGCCAGTTCGCTGAAGTAATTCCCTGGGGAAAGGGTCTGAGGAGACTAGTCAAGCTGACGTGACCTCGACGAGCTTGCCGGCCTGATCAGCCCGCTTTGCCGAGAGTCCCAACACTGCGAAGTGATTGGCGCTGGGCGTAGGTCTCCGCGACAAAGTCAATGAAGGCTACAGCAGACGCTACCGCCAATCGGGCGTGCCTCGGTTGCAAGCCGCGATGCTGTCCGTCCCGGCCATGCCCGGTGCCGTACAACCCGCGGAGCTGGGCCAAGTTGTTGGTAAGCTGGGTCAGATTGCGCAGGATCAGTCGGATGTTGTCTGCCCCCTTAGTCTCGTCGGTGATGCCCTCAGGTACAAGTTGAAGCTCCTTAGTCACCTTCTTTGTGAGCTCACCCAAGTCTTCTGACTTCGTGAAAAGCACACCGCGCTTATTCAGTAGCGACTTGCAGCAGGACTCAACCAGCTCCTTCGCTGTGCCGATCGCAAGCGCTGGATCTCGATCAACAGCCTGCTCCAGACGCTCGATCTCTTTGGCCATCCATCCCGCATCCAGCGCATCGGCAACTGTTCTGGCTCGCATTACCGCCCGGGCTGTCTGATTTCGCAGCGGGCGGTATGAAAAGCGCGGGCGGCCCGCGATGAACTCTTCTTCAATGATCTCCCAACCAGTCTGACGCAGTTGGTCGTTGAAGTGGCTCACCAGCTTGATAGCCTCGTCACGATTTGGCCGAACCACCGGGTGCACGATCTCGCACAGGAAACGCAGGAAGGCCTCGGGTGGGCCCTCGAGCAATCGGAAGCGATCGTCCGTGTAGACCCAGTCGCTTTCCCAGTCGTCGTTGCTGAAGCGGTGCTGCCATATGTCTCCGGCGGCATCCTTATATCGTGAGTCATTGGAGGGGAGACTCTTGAGGTTGTATAGCCGGCTGAGGAATTCGACGTCGTCGAGGGTACCGAACCAAGCAACTCTCTCCAGCTTAAGACCGTCGACGATGTTCTGTCGAATCTGGCGCGGCAACGCGATATCCTTTTGAAGTGCATCTATATGCACATCGGTGCGCCAATCGGACCGTGTCGCTTTCGCGGGCACAAAGCGGACTGAGTACCAGTCCTGTGTCTCCGGCTCGAGGACGGTCTTCAGTCGTGCGGCGATCTGCTCTTCCACCTGACTGCGGCGTGGTCCCAAACTCGCAAACTCAGAAGATGGCAGCTCAAGACGCACCTCGTAGAGGTCCGTGCCCCCGTTCCAGTTGTCGTATCCCACTTGCTCGATGCTCGCCGGGCAACGGCGCAGAAGTGCGGCTGCTTCATCGAGACGTTCGGCTCGTAGCAGGTCGTGCACGGTAGCGAGTGTCTGTTCAAGTGTGTCCATGTCTTATCCCTGTTTAGCTCTAAGTGCTTCGTCTGGTTCTTATATCCGGCCGCACGCACACTTGCCTCCTTCCATGTCACTTTGGTAGCTACCCTAGGCATTCGAATCTGAATGACTTAGTCCAGCCTAGAGCGGCTTAATCCATCTATTTCTACGTGTCGCATCCCGGACGATTGCATAGACTCTAAACGCTATCCACTCTTCATAGCC
>NZ_JAEFCH010000062.1:0-9713 GCF_016406015.1 Acidovorax sp. IB03
CGACGTACGACATTTATCGAGTGCATCACTAGCATTCGCTAGAAGAGCCTAAAAAGTGGCTCTAATGCCCGTTGAATAAACGCTAGAAGCTATGAAATATGTAGCGCCTTGGTGGCTCCCTGGAGGTCAGATGCAAACCATCTGGCCTGCGGTGTTTTCGCGACGCACGCATGGCCCCACTCCGGTTTTTCGACGTGAACGCTGGACAACGCCCGACGCTGATTTCATTGACGTGGATTTCTTGGCGGGTGGCGAAGATTGCCCACCCGCTGCGCACTCTGCCGAGATTCCGATGCTGGTGGTGTTTCACGGGCTGGAGGGCTCTTCACGCAGCCACTACTGTCAGGCATTTGCTGAAGTGGCCCAGGAGCGGGGTTGGGCGTGTGCTTTGCCCCACTTTCGTGGCTGCAGCGGTGAGCTCAACCATGCCCCGCGTGCCTATCATTCAGGCGATTACGAAGAGATTGCCTGGATACTGGCCCAGCTCCGTGCTCGCCATCCTGGGCCGGTGATTGCTGCTGGTGTATCGCTGGGCGGCAATGCTTTGCTGCGCTGGGCTGCGGAGGCTGGTTCAGACGCATCGAGTCATGTGAAGGCCGTGGCGGCGATTTGCTCTCCCCTGGACCTGGCGGCCGGTGGCCACGCCATAGGCCGCGGCTTCAATCGCCAGATCTACACCCGCATGTTCCTGCGAACCATGATCCCCAAGGCATTACGTAAATGGGAACAACACCCGGGTCTTTTTGACCGGGACGCGCTCCTGGCAGCGCGTGATCTCTACGCTTTTGACAACGTATTCACCGCGCCGCTGCATGGTTTTCGCAATACCGAAGACTATTGGCATCGCGCCTCTTCCAAGCCACTTCTTTCCCACATTCGTGTGCCCGCCTTGGTGGTGAATGCGCTCAACGATCCATTCGTGCCTGCAAGCAGCCTGCCCCGTGCCGGGGAGGTGGGGCCATGCGTGACGCTGTGGCAACCCAGGCACGGTGGTCATGTAGGTTTTGCGCAAGGCCCGTGGCCCGGGCATGTGCGCGCCATGCCAGATGCTGTGAGCGCTTGGCTGACAGCGCAACTGCCCGGATGAAAGGCACAATTCGCCCATGGATGACATCGTCAAACAAGCATTGGCCAAATGGCCAAACGTACCGGATTGCTACGGATGGCTGGGGCTGGATGCGCGAGGGCGCTGGTTCATGCGCGACGACGCCGCGCAGGCCGCTGGAGATTTTCCGCAAAGCCGTGGTTCGTGGCTGCGGCACGAAAAACTCATTGATTTCATCGGCCGCAATTACGAAAGCGACGATGAGGGGCGATGGTTCTTTCAGAACGGACCGCAGCGGGTGTACGTCGAGTTGGAGTGCACTCCGTGGGTCTGGCAGGTTTTGCCGGACTACCGCCTGCAGTCCCATACCGGTTTGCAAACCAGTGCGGGGGAATGCCTTTTGGACGAAGAGGGGCGTTTGTATATCGCTTCGCCCCAAGGACTCGGTTTGGTGCACTCGCAGGATATGGTGCTGGCCGCGGAAGCGGTAGAGCAAGGAGTCTGGGTGCCCCGTGATGTGGTGTCTGCCGACTTGCCCGCGCAGTACGGCTTTGTTCGCAGCCCTGCCAAGTCACAGCGACGTTAAGTTCCAGCAGCTGCGCACAGAGATCTGACGCTGGCTGCTGATCGTTATGGTTTTTTGAAGAGTGCCTGGCCGCTGCTTGTTCGGCATGCGCCAATAAAAAAGCCGGTGCAATGCACCGGCTTTTTTGATCAATAGACTTGGCTCGCCTTGATCACTTGGCCTCTGCAGCAGCAGGTGCAGCGGGTTCCTCGAACTTGGCACCGGCTGCATTGCCCATGTAAGCCACGGCACGTGCAATTTCTGTGTCGTTGAAATCACCACCGCCTTGTGGCGCCATGGCACCCTTGCCCTTGAGTGCGGATTGCACCAGCGCTTCAAAACCAGTCTTGATGCGCGGGGCCCAGGCTGCCGCGTCTGCGAGCTTGGGTGCGCCCGCAGCGCCCGTGGCGTGGCAAGCGGCACATTGGCCCTTGTAAACCTCTTCGCCTGCACGCAGGGGGCGGTTGGCGTCGCGCACTTCCACCATGCCTACTTTCTGGATGCGCTCAGCCAAGGCCTTTTCAGGGTTGGACGCGCCCGGTGCGGGCTTGTTGCTGGACGAGACATACAGCACCAGGCCGATGATGGCAAAGATCGGCACCACGAACGAGAGGAATCCCGCCACGAGTAGTTGCTTAGGGGTCTTGATCGGGCCTGTATGCGCTTCTTCGTGGTGGTTGTCGCTCATGACGTCCTCTGGAGTTTCGGGGGCTTTGATGAAATCAACCTTAAATTATATCTATAGGCTGCGGAACTTTGTCCCCCATCAAGGCTTGGCGCTTGTTGTCTCGTCGGTCCAGCCGCCGCCGAGTGCCTTGAATAACGACACCTGGTTTTGCAACTGGCTCAACCGAACTTGCACCACGCCCTGCTGGGTGCTGAACAGAGACCGTTGCGCATCCAGCAAGTCGAGGTAGCTGGCCACGCCATTCTGGTAGCGCAGATCTGCCAGCTTGAAGCGGATGGATTCCGCTTCGGCTTGCTTGCGCTGCGCTTCTAACTGCTCTGTGAGCGAGCTTTGGCTGGCGAGCGCGTCCGCCACTTCTCTGAACGCTGTCTGGATGGCTTTTTCATACTGGGCAACGGCTACGCTGCGAGACGCCTGTGCGCTCTCCAGATTGGCCTGATTGGCGCCCGCATCAAACAGCGGTAGCAACAGCGAAGGCGCGAGGGTGAAGCCCCAGGAGCCGTTCTTGAACAGGCCGGACAGTTCACCACTCGACGTTCCGGCTTGGGCTGTCAGTGAAATGCGTGGAAAGAAAGCGGCCCGCGCTGCACCAATGTTGGCATTGGCGGCGATCAGCTGTTGCTCTGCCTGGCGGATGTCAGGACGCTGCACGAGCAGATCGGAGGGGAGGCCCGCAGGTACGGCCTGGATGACTGGCGCTGCGTTCAGGTCACTGCGTCCCAGGGTGGCGCGGATGTCTTCGGGCAAGGGCTGCCCCAGCAGCAAAGCCAGCGCATTTTCATCCAGTGCCCGCTGGCGCTGCTGCTGGGCCAGCGTGGTCCGCGCAGCTTGCGCCAAAGATTCGGCCTGCCGGTAGTCGAGCTCGGATGCGGCACCAGAATCCAGACGCAGTTTGGTCAGGCGAACCGACTCTTCGCGGGTCGCTAGAGTGCGGCGAGACAGTTCCAGCAAATCCTCGTCGGCCAGCAAATTCAACCACCCATTGGCGACGGAGCTGATCAGGCTGACTTGGGCCGCATTGCGGCCTTCTTCAGTAGCCAGATACTGCGCAAGCGCCTGTTCCTTCAAGCTGGCCACCCTGCCGAAGAAGTCCAGTTCCCACGCAGTCACGGCCAACCCAACGCTGAAGTTGTTGGTGATGTTGCCCGTGCCGGACGCAGATGCGCGTGTGGCGTTGGCCGCCAGTCCCACGGCTGGGTATTGCGCAGCACGACGTACCTGGAACTGGGCCCGCGCTTGCTCTACGTTGAGGCTTGCAATGCGCAGGTCGCGGTTGTTGTTCAGCGCCAGCTCAATCAACTGCTGCAGCCGTGGTTCGGCAAAGTAGGTACGCCATGATGGCAGCGTGGCATGACTTTCCGAAGCGGGCACGTTGGGGAAGCCTGTGGGCACGGGCGCGGCGGGGCGCTCGTACGTTGGGATCATGGAGCACCCCGTCAGCAGGGTGACCAGGGCCAAAGCGAGAGGCGTGATTTTCTTAGTCATGGTTTCCAATTCCGGCTTCTTCTGCGTGGCGGCGGTTCATCTCCTGCTGGCGTGCGCTGCCTTTGAACAGGCTACGCACCACCACGAAGAACACCGGAACAAAAAACACTGCCAGTACAGTGCCCGTGACCATGCCACCCAGCACACCGGTGCCGATGGCGCGCTGGCTGGCGGAGCCCGCGCCGCTGGCGATGGCCAGGGGAACGACACCCAGACCGAATGCCATCGAGGTCATGATGATGGGACGGAAGCGCAGATGGGCAGCTTCCAGGGCAGACTCGATGAGCCCCTTGCCCTGTGCCTGCAGGTCTTTCGCGAATTCGATGATCAAAATGGCGTTCTTTGCCGACAAGCCGATGATCGTGATCAGACCCACCTGGAAATAAACGTCATTGGCATAGCCGCGCATGAGGGTGGCCAGCAGAATACCCAGCACACCGAGTGGCACCACCAAGATCACCGCCAGCGGGATGGACCAGCTTTCGTACAGGGCCGCCAGGCAGAGGAACACGGCCAGGATCGCGAAGCTATAGAGAATCAGCGACTGTGAGCCTGCCAGTTTTTCTTCGCGCGACTGTCCGGTCCACTCGAAGCCAAACCCTGCCGGCAGTTGGCCAGCCAGCTTCTCCATTTCAGCCATGGCCGCGCCAGTGCTGTATCCGGGGGCAGGGCTGCCCGAGATGCGCATGGCCGGATAACCGTTGTAGCGCACCGTTTGCTGGGCACCCTTGACCCACTTGGTGGAGGCGAAGGCCGACAGTGGCACAGGCTTGCCTTGGGTATTGCTGGCGTTGAGTTTCAGCAAGTCGTCCGGCTGCATGCGCGCGGGTGCATCGGCTTGAACCACCACGCGCTGCAGGCGCCCCTGGTTCGGGAAGTCGTTGACGTAGCTGGAGCCCAAAGCAGTGGACAGCGTCGAGTTGATCGCATCGAAGGTGACGCCCAGTGCGTTGGCCTTGTCGCGGTCGATGTCGATTTGCAGTTGCGGAGCATCCTCCAGCCCGTCTGGCCGCACCTGCGTCAACACCTTGCTCTGCGAGGCCATGCCCAGCAACTGGTTGCGTGCATTGACAAGTGCCTCATGGCCTGCGCCGCTACGGTCCTGCAGGCGGAAGGTGAAGCCGCTGGCATTACCCAGCTCTGGGATGGGCGGTGGGCTCAAGGGGAAGATGAATGCATCGCGAATGCCGGACAAGCCGCCAAACGCGCGGCCTGCGACCTCTTGTGCAGACTGGCCAGGGCCATGGCGTTCACTCCAGTCCTTGAGTGTCACGAAGGCCAACGCGGCGTTCTGCCCCTGGCCGGAGAAGCTGAAGCCCAGAACGCCCACCATGCTTTGCACTTCGGGCTGCTTCAGGATGAATTGCTCCACCTGTTCCATCACAGCCAGCGTTCGCTCTTGCGTGGCGCCGGGCGGGAGCTGCACGTTCACGATGATGTTGCCCTGGTCTTCGCTGGGCAGGAAAGACGTGGGCAGGCGCATGTAGACCACGGCCACAGCACCCACGATGGCTGCGTAGATCACAAGGTAGCGAACCGCACGCTTGAGCATGCGGGCCACCCAGCCTTCATAGCGCTTGGCGCCAGAGGCGAAGCTGCGATTGAACCAGCCAAAAAAGCCGCTCTTTTCGTGGTGATGGCCTGCTTCGACAGGTTTGAGCAGCGTGGCACAAAGGGCCGGCGTGAGCGACAGCGCCATGAATGCCGAGAACCCGATGGAGGCCACCATCACGGCCGAGAACTGCCGATAGATGTTGCCTGTGGAGCCCGCAAAGAAGGCCAGTGGAACGAACACCGAGATCAGCACCACGGTCATACCGATGATGGCGCCTGAGATCTGGCGCATGGCTTTGCGCGTGGCGTCCAGCGGGGACAGCCCTTCCTCGCTCATGATGCGCTCGACGTTTTCCACCACGACGATGGCGTCGTCCACGACGATACCGATCACCAGCACCATGCCAAACATGGTGAGCACGTTGATCGAGAAGCCCAGAGCCAGCAAGATGGCGAACGTACCCAGCAAGGCGATGGGGACCACGATGGTGGGGATGACGGTATAGCGCCAGTTCTGCAGGAACAGGAACATCACCAGGAACACCAGGGCGACGGCTTCCAGCAGCGTCTTGGCCACCTGGGTGATAGAAATATCCACGAAGCGAGAACTGTCGTAAGGAATGCTCCAGCTCATGCCTTCTGGGAAGTAGCGCGAGAGCTCGTCCATCTTGGTGCGGACTGCTTCTGCGGCTTCCAGCGCGTTCCCACTGGGCGACAGTTGGACGCCAATACCTACGGCGGGTTTGCCGTTCAGTCGCGCAGCGGTAGCGTAGGCTTGGCCACCCAACTCCACGCGCGCCACATCCTTGAGGCGAACGGTGGAGCCATCGGCGTTGGCCCGAAGAATGATGTTGGAGAATTGCTCGACGGTAGACAGCTGCCCGCTAACGACCACGGTTGCTGAGATGCCCTGGCCAGACAGGTTGGGCAGATCACCGATGGTGCCGCTGGCAACCTGCGCGTTCTGCGCCCGGATGGCAGCCGTGATCTCCGCGGTGGAAATGTTGAAGCTCAGCATCTTTGCGGGATCGATCCAGATCCGCATGGCACGTTCTGTGCCGAAGAGTTGCGCTTGCCCAATGCCTTTCAGTCGCAGCAACTCTGGCACCACGTTGCGGGATGCATAGTCACCCAGAGCGACGGTATCGGTTTCGGGGTTGCTGGACGAAAGCATCGTGAACAGCAAGAAGTTGGACCGCGACTTGTCCACGCGCACGCCTTGTTGCGTGACGGTAGCAGGCAACCGCGGAGATGCGCGGGACAGGCGGTTTTGCACGTCCACCTGTGCCAAGTCGTCGTTGGTTCCGGGTTGGAAGCTCAGGGTGATGCTCCCGGAGCCATCGGCCTGGGCCACAGACTCCATGTAGATGAGCCCTGGTGACCCGTTCATTTCACGCTCGATCACGGAAAGAACGCTGTCCTCCAGCGTTTGCGCAGAAGCGCCCGGGTAAGACGCATTGATAACGATCGAAGGCGGTGCAACCGGGGGATATTGCGAGATGGGCAGCTGCGTGATGGCAACGCCCCCCAGCACCATGATGAACAGTGCAATCACCCACGCGAAGATGGGGCGGTCAATAAAAAACTTGGCCATGTGTATGCCTCTCAGGGCTTAGCGGCGGATGCGTCGGCGGCAGGCGCAGGTGCTGCTGCTTGGCCTGGTGCTTGCCAAGGGACCGCTTTCACGGGCGTGCCAGGTGGAAGCATTTGCAGCTTCTGGAAGCCGTCCACCATGACTTTTTCGCCCGCCTGTAGTCCTTCGCGAACAACCCAGCGGTTGTTCTTCGCCGCGCTGATCTTGACTGCGCGCTGGCTGACTTTTCCGTCTTCAGCGACTACGTTGACGATGTCCCCTTGCTGTGTGCGTGTCACGGCCTGCTGCGGAAGGGTGATGGCATTGCTGGCCTGGGCTTGCTCCAGCTTGACCCGCAGGTACAAGCCTGGCAACAGTTCACCCTTGGGGTTGGGCACCTCGGCGCGCAAGGTGATTTGGCCTGTGGTGGAGTCCACGGTCAGGTCGGAAAACAGGAGCTTGCCAGGGTGCTCGTACTCCGTTCCATCGCTCAAGATCAGGCGCACGCTCGCTGCGTCTTTGCCCTCCGCGCGCTTGAATTGGCCGCTGGCCATGGCTTTGCGCAGCTGAAGAATGTCGTTGGCAGATTGAGTGAAGTTGACGTAGACAGGGTCAATTTGCTGGATGACAGCCAGAGGAGTTGCCTCGCCTTGACCTACCAGCGCACCTTCTGTCACCAGAGCCCGACCGATTCGGCCTGAAATCGGTGCTGTGACCGTTGCGTAACCCAAGTTGATGCCTGCGGTACGCACCGCTGCCTTGGTCGAGGCTACGTCTGCCTGGGATTGTTTGACTGCAGCCTCTGCGTTGACGAAATCTTGCTTGCTGATCGCATTGGCTTCGACCAACGGACGGTACCGTTCCAGCTGCGCTTGCGTTTGTGCCAGGTTGGCTTCTGCCTTGGCTTGGTTGGCCTTGGCGCTGTCCAAGGCCGCCGCGTAGGGGGCTTCATCGATACGGAACAGGGTTTGTCCCGCCTTCACGTCGCTGCCCTCCTTGAACATCCGTTGCTGCAAGATGCCTGCTGCCCTGGCGCGCACTTGAGCCACCCTGGAGGCCTCCACGCGCCCCGGCAACTCGGTGACCAGACCCACATCGCCTGGAGTCGCCGTGACAGTACCCACTTCAACGGCAGGCCTCTGTCCTGCAGCGCTGGGTGCCGTTGGCGCTTCCTTGGTGCAGCCAGCCGCTATCAGCGCGGAAGCGAGCATGCCGACAACAAGCCGTGCTTGCATGCGAGGTGGATGGTGTGGTGTGGATGGCGCGTCATGCAAGCTCTTCATGGAATTCCTTTGAAGCTGGAGCGAGGGCAGGTCGATCATTTCAGAAGCCGAAGAAGATGACCACAGTAGATTGCAGTCGAACGAAAGCCCGACGGATAAGGTGCGGGATTATGCATACAATCGTGAATGTATAATTGAATGGTGACCGCGGATTTTCGGGTTGCCGTTAAAGAAATGGATGGTGGAGATGGCGCGCAGGTCCAAGGAAGACGCAGCTGCGACACGCAATGGATTGATTGATGCGGCCGAGCGTGTGTTTTGTGAAAAGGGCGTGTCGCGGGCTTCGTTGAGTGACATTGCCTCGGCGGCGGGGGCGACGCGCGGGGCGATCTACTGGCACTTCAAAGACAAGGTCGATCTGTTTAACGCCATGATGGATCGCGTGACGCTGCCTTTGGAGGAGGGCTGTGCTCAGTTCTCGTGTCTTGCGAGTGGCGATCCTGTGGGGCGTCTGCGTTCGGAGATGGCGTTCGTTTTGGGGGTTGTGGCATCGAATGCCCAGGCCCGGCGTGTGTTTGAAATTGCCATGTACAAAGTTGAGTATGTGGAAGAGATGGCTGCTATCCGGGATCGGCACATTGCTGCGTCGGGTGCTTTCACGGCGCAGCTTGCCAAAGACTTCGCTTTGGCGGCTGAAGTGAGTCCATTGCCGGTCTCTCTGTCTCCGCATGAGGCTGCGGTTGCTTTGCATGCTCTGTTTGATGGGCTCATTCAAAACTGGATCTTGTGCCAGGGGGCGTTTGATTTGGTGAAAGTGGGTGCGAGTGCGACAGACGCTTTTTTGTCTGGCCTGGGTCTCAAATGGGGTGATGGCACGGTTTGATGTTCCCGCGTCATTGTTGTCGTGTGCTTGCGTGCAATAATGTTGAGCTTGCATGTCAATTAGCGCGGCTGTAGCTCAGTGGATAGAGTATTGGCCTCCGAAGCCAAGGGTCGTGGGTTCGATCCCCGCCAGCCGCGCCAAATCTTTTGTCTTTTTGCCAATTTTTGTTGGTGTTGATGAAAGTCGTGCTAAAATTCGAAATTCTTCGGAGGGGTGCCCGAGTGGCTAAAGGGGGCAGACTGTAAATCTGTTGGCTTACGCCTACACTGGTTCGAATCCAGTCCCCTCCACCAAATTTAGTGAGTAGCTTGTCATTTTGACGAGCTTCGCAAAGGCTGAAAAGCCAATGCGGGAGTAGTTCAATGGTAGAACCCTAGCCTTCCAAGCTAATGACGCGGGTTCGATTCCCGTCTCCCGCTCCACTTTTTTGGTTTTTCGTCTGTCATTATTTTTTGTGATGATCAGATTTGCCCATGTGGCTCAGTGGTAGAGCACTCCCTTGGTAAGGGAGAGGTCGCGGGTCCGATTCCCGCCATGGGCACCATTTGAAGGTGCGTCCGGTTCTGGTTGCGCCGAGATCCTGTTGTTTTGAGATAGATATTTTTCGGAGTCGGAAAAATGGCAAAAGGAAAATTCGAGCGTACCAAGCCCCACGTCAACGTGGGCACGATCGGTCACGTGGACCATGGCAAGACGA
>NZ_JAEFCH010000063.1:0-8955 GCF_016406015.1 Acidovorax sp. IB03
CCAGTGTCTGGCGCAAGGGCTGGCCAAACAAGCACTTGATGGTCAGGCAAAACTGGATGGCCGCATCTGAGAATTTTTGGCAACGACCACGCTTGCCCGTGGGCTGAGCTAGCCACTGCATATCCCTATCGAGCCAAATGGTCAGCTCACCTCGCGCCTTCAACGCTGCGTTGTAAGCCTTCCAGTTCGTTGTGCGGTACTTAACCCGACCCCAGCTCGTCTCTCTCATCTCCCGAGCCTACATCAGCTGCGACCGGCATTTGTGCAACAACGCCCTCCTATGCCAGAACAGGCTATGCGCCCTAGCTGGCGTCAATTGCAGTAATCAGCATGAACATCTAAATAAACAATTAATTTATGCCTAGTAAACATCAAGGTTTCACGCTGATAGAACTGATGATCGTTGTGGCAGTTGTTGCCATTCTTTCATCGATTGCCTATCCCAGCTATACAGAATATGTGCGTCGTGGTCATCGCGCAGAAGCACGAGCAGGGTTATTGCAAGCGCAGCAATGGCTGGAAAGGGCTGCTACAGCGACCGGAACCTATCCCGCCTCGAGCGCCTTTCCTGCCAATTTGAAGAAGGTGCCGGGAGATCGCTATGAGATCACCCTCGCATCCCCAACAGGCGGTGTGGCAGCTGATCTGGGACGAACATATACGCTAACTGCAACTCCGAAAGGAGCACAAGCGGGTGATAGATGTGGGGCGTTCACAGTTACTCATACAGGGCTGCGCGGTGCCAATGGAGTGACCAGCGGCGACATCGTTAGGGACTGCTGGGGTAAGTAACGCAAGCCACATCAGATACCATTTGGGACCTGATGACTGCTATCCCACTCTCCCACATCCAAAAAGCGCTTGGGCTTGCAACCCAAGCGCTTTTTATTTCCAACCCCAATCCTCGTGTGGGATGTGTGATCACAAGCCCAACGGGAGAGGTCTTGGGACAAGGGTTTACTCAGCAAGCTGGAGGCCCTCACGCAGAAGTCATGGCACTGCGTGATGCGCAAAAGAAGGGCCATGATTTGCGCGGGGCTGCGGCATACGTCACGCTGGAGCCCTGCTCTCATCAAGGGCGCACAGGGCCTTGCTGTGATGCGTTGATCGCTGCTGGGATAACCAAAGTGTTTGCATCGCTCCCCGACCCGAATCCACTCGTAGCAGGACAAGGCTTTGCCCGTCTGAAAGCCGCAGGTGTTGAAGTCTCGGTGGGCGACGGAGCGCAAGAATCCTTCGAGCTCAACATCGGCTTCTTCAGCCGCATGGTGCGCAAAACACCTTGGGTGCGGATGAAAATCGCCGCTTCGCTGGATGGAACTACCGCCCTGCCCAACGGTGAAAGCCAGTGGATCACCTCGTCTGCCGCGCGGGCGGATGGGCATGCCTGGCGGGCGCGGGCTTGTGCGGTGTTGACCGGCATTGGCACAGTGTTGGAAGACAACCCCAGGCTGGATGTTCGTGACGTAGCCACGCCGCGCCAGCCCTATGTGGTGGTGGTGGACAGCCAGCTTCAAACCCCGCCAGACGCTCGCCTTTTCATAGCAGGTCGCGTTTGCTACATCTACTGTGCAGGCTCTAACGACACTACATTTCAAGAGAGAAAGCAAGCGCTGGAAAGCCAGGGTGCCGTGGTCGTGGAGCTACCGAACGCTCATAACAAAGTGGACTTGTCAACAATGCTTGCAGACCTGGCCAGCAGAGGAGTGAACGAACTGCATGTAGAAGCCGGCACCAAACTCAATGGCTCCTTCATTCGTGAGGGGCTGGTGGATGAAATGCTTGTGTATCTGGCCCCTTGCATGCTGGGAGAAGGGCTTGCAATGGCCCACTTTGGCCCTCTGACCCAGCTGGATCAAGGCCTCTCTATGGACTTCAAAAGCGTGGAAAAGATAGGCCCTGATGTGCGCATCCTCGCGCGGGTAAAGGGACGGGACAACTTTTTGGCCATGCCGACTGCTGAGCTTTAGCAAACTCCTTCGCAACAGCGCTGCGAGTGCCTTTGGAAGATTTGGAAACCCAACGATAGTGCGGGTTCATTGCGGCCACACCTCAAAACAGCCGCAAAGCACCGGTATCGGTCTTGCCAGATACTCGACATCTTTCTACGCACAAAGCTCTTTCGGGCTTTTGCGCTGCACCCATTCTTTAAAGTTCAATCACGCCATGTTCACAGGAATCATCACTGGCCAAGGCCAGATCACAGAAGTCGCTGCATTGGGGGGCACGGCCTCGCACGGCAAGCGCTTGGTCATTCGCGCCCCGGAGGGCTACCTGGACGATGTGGGGCTGGGGGACAGCATTGCGCTCAATGGGGCGTGCATGACGGTGACCACCCTGTCGCCTGACAGCCGACAATTCACGGTGGATATTTCGGCAGAGTCGCTGTTGAAAACCACGGGACTGGACACCCCTGGGCCCATCAATATGGAAAAGGCGCTGCGTGCCAACGACCGCCTGGGGGGGCATCTGGTGTCGGGGCATGTGGACGGGCTGGGCCAGGTGACGCACTTTGCCCAGGTGGGCGAAAGCTGGGAATTGCGCATCATGGCGCCCCGTGATTTGGGGCGCTACCTGGCTTACAAGGGTTCGATCACGGTGAACGGCGTGAGCTTGACGGTGAACCGCATTGCCGACTCTGCCGATGGCTGTGAGGTCAGCATCAACCTGATTCCGCACACGGTGGAAAACACGGCGCTGGGCACGCTGAAGGCGGGCAGCCGTGTGAACCTGGAAATCGACCTGATTGCGCGCTATGTGGAGCGCATGGTGACTGCGCCTGCGGCGGCACGGTAACGCTCCCACCAACGGTTTGGCCGCAGCTGGGCAGGGCCCTGCGGCACCCCTCTACAACCTGAGGCGGATCCGCTCCAGTCCATGCCGACCACAAGCTGTGGCGTTGGATTGCACTTCACACCTGCGCGATCAACGCTATTAAAAATATAGCTGATAGCGCTTACAGAATAAGCGCTGGACCCGCTTTTCTTTGGTATCTTTCTACAGTTCGTGAGTGAGCAGCATGGCCCGAGCAAGGCCTCTGCTTCTTGCTGCGGCGGACTTCCGCCGTGCCTGCACAGTCCGCGCACCAGGTGGCCAACAAGCCACGCACCCCTTCAAACCACCGGCCAAAACCCAGACTCCAAGCTGTTGAGCCGGGGCTTTGTCCCACACACGCCCAGCGGTGCGGCACGCTAAAGTGGGGCGCGGCTTCACCGCGGTTTCACCCCACACCATGCACCCTGCCCCCGCCCCTGTTCAGCACTCCACTCAGCGCCCAGCGAGATTCCGGTCGTTCGCGATTTTTTCGCTGCTGACCGCGATGGGCATTGGCATGGCACTGACGGGCTGCGCGGGTTTGCCAGGGAACGTTGATCGCCCCGTAAGCCGCGCGCTGGCCGACCCTTCCAGCACGGCGCTGGCCAGCATGGTGCAGGAGCAAAAGGCCACGGCCAAAGCTCGCCACCCTTCGGGATTCGTGCTGCTCAGCGGCGCACAAGCGGCCTACGGCAGCCGGCTGGCGTTGGTGGAATCTGCACAGAAGACGCTGGATTTGCAGTACTACGCCATTCATGCCGACGTGAGCACGCAGCGGCTGCTGCAAAGCGTGGTGGCTGCTGCAGAACGTGGCGTGCGGGTGCGCGTGCTGCTGGACGACCTGCACAGCACCGGGCGGGACGCGCAGGTGATGCGGCTGGCCTTTGTGCCCAATGTGGAAATGCGCATGTTCAACCCGCTGACGGGTGCACGCAATTCGCAGCTGGGGCGCATTTTCAGCCTGGTGGGCGACTTCTCGCGGGTGCAGCAGCGCATGCACAACAAGCTGTTCATTGCCGACAACGCCTTGGGCATTGCGGGCGGCCGCAACCTGGGCAACGCCTACTTTGGCAACGATGACGCGGGCAATTTTGTGGACCTGGATGTGCTGGCAGCCGGGCCCGTGGTGCAAGAGCTGTCCCAAACGTTCGATGCCTACTGGAACAACCCACGGGCCTACCCGGTGCAGTCGCTGATCTCACGCCATCAGCTGCTGGAGATGCAAGCCAGCATGCGCAAGGCCGCCCAAGGGGATGGGGACAGCAGCGACACACCTGCCGAGGGTTCCACCCCCACAGCCCCCACAGAAGCCGAGCGAAAAACGACACCCGAGCAGCAAGCCCGCATCTGGAACCAGGAGCCCATGGATCTGAAGGTTGCGCCTTGGACCTGGGCCCCTGCCGCCGTGCTGGTGGACCACCCCGCGAAAATTGCCGCCGAAGGTGGCGAGCAACCCAAGCCCGCACCGCGCGCCGCGCTGCCAACCCCCAAGAACACGCCAGAACTGGGCCCCACAGACCCGCAGCAGGACACGGTGGTGGACGGCTTGCTGCAGCTGATGGGCCAGGCCAAGAAGGATTTGCTCATCGTCTCGCCCTACTTCGTGCCCGGCCCGGACATGAAGCAGGCGTTTGCCGCGGCGCGGGCCCGGGGGGTGCGGGTGCGGGTGTTGACGAACTCTCTGGCGTCCAACGACGCGCCCATCGCACACGCGGGGTATGCGCGCCACCGCCCGGAATTGCTGGCCACGGGCTTGGAGCTGTATGAGATGCGCAGTGAACTCTCAGGCCTGCGCAGCGTGTTCCAGGGCACGGGCAGCAGCGGCGTCACCGGGTCCAGCGGCGACTCCAAGGCCATGCTGCATTCCAAGCTACTGATCCTGGACGGGCGCCTGCTGGTCATCGGTTCGATGAATCTGGACTTGCGCTCGCAATTGCAAAACACAGAGATTGCCCTGCTGATTCGCAGCCGGAGCTTGTCGGCACGCGCCACAGAGCAAATCGAAGCCGCACTGGAAGATGCCGCCTGGCGTGTGGAGCAGGACAGCGAAGGCAGGCTGGTGTGGCGGGCGCCCAAAGACAGCGGGCTGAAAGACGCCACCGCCGAGCCCGACACCAGCGCCCCACTGCGCTGGCTGGTGCGCATCCTGGGCTGGTTTGCGCCAGACCACCTGCTGTAAGCGAGAAGACTTTTTCAGCCCTGGGCTTGCAGCTGCAAGGCAGCAATCCAGCGGGTGATTTCGCGCTGGTCGGTCAACGTGCGCACATGTTCAAACGCCAGCTCGGCCTCGGGGTAGCGGCGGCGCAGCAGATTGAGCCATTGCTTGAGCCGCCCGGCGCGCTGGCGCGGCTCCAGCCCGTCGCACACCAGCTGCCAGAACGTGGCCAGCTGGGGCAGCAAGTCGGCCCACTGCACGGTGTCGGAGCCGGCACGGCCCGCGTCGGCCGCGCGAATGGCGCGGGCCAGGCCTGGGTCTGCCACCGCACCACGGCCCAGCATCAGGGCGTCGCAGCCCGACACTGCGCGGCAACGCTGGGCGTCTTCCACCGTCCAGATCTCGCCATTGGCCACCACTGGAATCCGCACCGCGTCACGCACCTGCGGAATCAGCTCCCAATAAGCGGGCGGGCGGTAGCCATCTGCCTTGGTGCGCGCATGCACCACCAGCTCTGCCGCGCCGCCGTCCTGCATGGCCTGCGCGCATTCGCGCATCAGCAGGGTGTCGTTAAAACCCAGGCGCATCTTGGCGGACACGGGCAAATGGGCGGGCACGGCCCGGCGCACAGCTGCCACCACAGCCGCAATACGCTCAGGCTCCTGCAGCAGGGCGGCACCGCCACCGTGGCGGTTGACCACCTTGGCGGGGCAGCCAAAGTTCAGGTCAATGCCTTCGGGCCCCAAGGCCGCCAGCCGCGCGGCGTTTTCGGCCATGCACACCGGGTCTGACCCCAGCAGCTGCGCACGCACCGGCACACCGGCCAAGGTGCGGCTGCCGTTGAGCAGCTCGGGCACGTAGCGCAGGAACACCTTGTCGGGCAGCAGGCTGCCCGTGATGCGGATGAACTCCGACACGCACCGGTCCACGCCACCCACGCGGGTGAGCACGTCACGCAATACAAAATCCAAAAGCCCCTCCATCGGGGCCAGCAACAAGGTCATACCCATGCATCCCTGGGTGGTCCACGTGCTGGGGCACGGGCCACCCATTTCAAGCCAAAAACGGCTCTAGCGCTTACCCATCAAGCGCCATAAGCTATTAAATATATAGCAGACAATCTTTGCAGCCCGTATGCTTCCAGCGAGCCCGCCAGGGCAGCCCGGCACGGCAGGCGTCATCGCCATGTCACGGTGCGCTGCTGCAATGCTGGCCACCGCCTTTGCGATTGCCCGCCATGCTGCTCCTCAAAACCGACAAAGCCCGACAGGAACTCGCTCCCGGCATGCGCACCCTGAGCCTGCGCGAGCGCTCGTTGCTGCTGCTGGCCGAAGGCAAGCCTTTGGCCGAATTGCAGGCCATGTACAGCGGCGTCGGTGCCGAGATTGTCAAGCACCTGCTCAGCCAGGGGTACCTGTCGCTGTCTGCACCCGCGGTGCAAGACACTTTGCCCACCCCACCCGCCCACACTCAGCCCTCAGCGCTGCGGCCAGAGGCTGTCACGCCGCCTGAGCCCAGTGACCACCTGCGATCGCTGGCGGGTGCGCGCATGTACCTGTTCGACATCTGCGAACGCCTTTTTGCCCGCCGCGACCCTGCACGGGCGCAGCATTTTCACAGCGCTCTGCGCGCAGCCCGTGACCGGGACAGCATGTTGCACGTGGGGGAATCGTTGCTGGAGGAAGTGACTCAACTGGCGGGCGCCGAGCGAGCCGAGACCATTCGCGAGCGCATGAAGCAACTTTTGCCCCGCGAGCAGCCCCAGGACATGGCCCTGGCGGCGGCCTAAGCCTCCAGCCAGATCAGGCCAGGCCCAAGCGCCACAGCGATGTGACTTCCGCTGCGCGTGCGGCATGCAAGGCATCCGACGCGTCGGCCGACTTGCCGTGGCGGGGCTTGACGTCTTGTCGCCCCAGCACCTTCAAGCCGCCCTGCGCCATCCATTCCAGCAGCTGTTCACGCGTGCGCAACTGCAAGTGTTCAGCCAGGTCCGACAGAATCAGCCAGCCTTCGCCGCCGGGCTCCAGGTGGGCTGCCAGGCCGGCCAAAAACCCGCGCAGCATGCCGCTGCCTTCGTCGTACACCGCCCGCTCAATGGGCGAGCTGGCCCGTGCGGGCAGCCAGGGCGGGTTGCACACCACCAGCGGGGCCTTGCCCTCGGGGAACAGGTCTTGCTGTTGCAGCTCGACGCGGCCCGTCAGACCCAGGCGCTGCAAATTCTCGCGCGCACAGGCCAGCGCACGCGGGTCCTGGTCGGTGGCCACCACGCGCTGCACACCACGGCGGGCCAGCACGGCAGAAAGCACGCCCGTGCCCACGCCCACATCAAAGGCGAGCGCCTTGCTGGGCAGCGGCGCCTGCGCGACCAGATCCACATACTCCCCACGCACTGGCGAGAAAACGCCGTAGTGCGGGTGAATGCGGTTGCCCGGCGGTGCGCCCAGGGCGGGTATTTCCACGCCCTTCTTGCGCCATTCATGGGCGCCCACCAAGCCCAGCAGCTCACGCAGCGAAGCCACCACGCGATTCCCGCTGGCAGGGCCCCAGGCCTCGGTGCAGGCCTGGCGCAGGTCGGGCGCGCGGCGCAGCGCAATCGTGTAATCGCCTTCCAGCACGATCAACACCGACGACAACACCCGCGCACGCTGCGCCTGCGCCTGCCGGTGCAGGTGAAACGCTTCCGCAGGCGTGGCCGCTGCCGCTTTTTGCGCCGCTTTGGCCGCCACCTTGCGGGGCTTGCGGTCTGCGCGGCGCATCAGCGCCTGCAGCAACATGCGCGCGTTCTGGAAATCGCCCGTCCACAACAAGCCCGTGCCTTCACAGGCCATGCGGTAGGCTGTGTCGGCGGGCAGGGTGTCGTCGGCAGCGATCACGCGGCGCGGAGCCGAAGCGCCACTTTCAGAGCGCCATTGGGCGGTGTGGGACTGGCCCTGGCTGCTCCATTCGATCATGGCAGGGCTCAGCCGTTGATCGGGCGCTTCAGGCGCACTTCTTCGATCTTGACGCCGCCGATGATGGCCGTCTTGGCGGTAGACAACTCGCGCTTGAAGCCGGCCAGCTCATGGAAACGCAGAGCGCGTTCATTGCGCAGGGGCACCCACGCGGTCACGTTGGTGCAGCCTTCTTCCTGAAGGCCGTCACGGGCGGCATCCCACAGAGCCAGGCCAACGCCTTGGTTCCAGTGCGTGGGAGCGGCGTAGATGGCCCAGATTTCACCGGTGGTGGGGCGGGACTTTTCATCGCGCGAGCGGTCGTAGCCGACGAAGCCGACGATCTTCTCGCCGTCAACGGCCACCTGGACTTGGGGCTCGCAATACTCGATGGCCTCGCGCCAGTAGGCCTGGCGCTTTTCGACCGATGACATGGCTTTCAATTGCTCGTCTGGCACCAGTCCTTTGTAGGCCTCTTGAGCAGAGACGGTGTGGATCTGGGCAATGGCTTTTGCATCGCGAAGCGTGGCGGGACGAACCTGGATACTAGACATGGAAAAACCGAACGAAAACAGGGTGTAAAAAAACGAAAGGAGCGGCATTGTCGCCGCAAACGGTTTTTCACCCTTTTGTGCTCGGTTACACCATGATGTCAATGCACGGTTTTTCTCGTGGTTTCGGTGCCTTGCGACACCCTGTTTTTGCACGGCGTATGCCGCAGCCGAGTCCCCTCACACGATGGCCAACGCGTGGCCTGTGGAGGCCGCAGACACAGCCTGCGCAGCGCGCTGCACCGAGGCCCGCTTGTTGCGTGGGCGGGGCACGTGCACTGCAGGCAGCAAGCCATTGTTTTGAAGACGATCAACCTCAACCCTGTGCGCATGGATCAACACCCGCGAGGCGCTCCTGCGTGCTTTGAACAGGTTCTTGAGGAAAGTCTAGAAACCGCCCCGGCGCGCGTCCATCGCACCAATGGACTAGGGCGCGTTGAGAATCAACGGGAGTTGATAACCCCAGCTGCGAGATAGATCATCGCTGCGAAGCTGCTATCCGTCT
>NZ_JAEFCH010000064.1:0-8258 GCF_016406015.1 Acidovorax sp. IB03
CGCTTTGAGCGGCTCACATCCCGAATGCCCCCGGCTTTGCCGGGGGATGGTTACCCGAGGCGTCTTTGACACTATAGAGTTTGCCCATGGACCCTGTTGACACGACGTTCTCGCCGCGAGACGAAATAAGTCTCTTCATGCGGAACGTCTTTTCGATGTGCTCTTTCAGTAGTTTTATGGCTGGAATTTCCTTGATGAGCGACGGCACATAAAGTGTTCCATTCATAGGGCCACCGCCCGCACCAAGGCTCCCGTTCTGTGAACGGAATCGATACATTAAGGACGCTACTTGTGCTGTAGATGTGAGGTTGAATGCGTAGCTCAACGGTCGCGTAAAATCTCTGTATGCAGCCAATACCTCAAGATTTCTCCTGGTGTAGAAATGATGCTGCCTTGTGATGCCAACACTTAATGGATCACTTGTCTTATCGCCCTTTGGAATGCTCTCACTTGGAACATAACGAGTAACAGGCAGTGCTTCGATCTTCTCGATCAACGCAAGATCGGCTGCGTCTGGACGTTTTGTGAAATATGACTTTCCGACTGAGTAATGAATGAGCGCAGGCCGACGCTTAACAGAACGCCGCTCCTCACCGGTTACCGGATCTATCTGCGTTACGAAAAGTCGATCTAAAGACTTCTTGCCCAGATGCTTCCCACAAGAAGGGCAATCAAATTCATCTTTGACTTGGTAATCAACCTTATCTACTGCCGTATCCCAATAAATAATTTCAGATGCGCACTCAGGGCATGAGAAAGCATCCGACCATACTGTGTAGTTGATGCGCCCAATGCGACCAGTCAGATGGGGGTGGCTTGAGGCCTCTATCTCACTTAGGGCTAAATTAATCTGATCATCGGTGGGCTGATGCAGCGTTTGAAACATCCACCCAAACTCAGTTTCAATCCGTCGAATTACATCGCTAGCCCGTGCATCTACCGCATCAACATCGATTGGCGAGTTGTAGTTATGGGATATATAGGTGGCTGCGGTTGATAGATCATTTAAGATTGCGTGACGCTCACCTAGTTTAGAGAATATGGTCCACGCGGCACCTTTACTGTCACTGGTTGGCGCGAGAATGTTTTTGTTCTGGTCAACTCTGTACCCAAGGGATTCAACTACTGCTTTATCCCCGCAAAGCCTTGCAGCTACACCCGTCATCCCAGTTCCGGCAAATCCATCCAGGACAAAATCACCCGGCATCGTGTAGTGCAGGATGTACCGCATGATCGCCTTGTGTGGCACCTTTGTGTGATAGCTATGTGCTGTGTAAATTGGGTCGTTTTTTCCCTCACTTACATCAGATGTAAATGGTTCCTTGCTGTACTTCTCAGCAGATTGGTATGGCCTGCCATGAGTTTTGACGAAATCTTCGATGAAGGGATTCGGGCAAGCTGTGTAATACGGCGGATCAGAAAGTGCCAGGATGTCTTCATCCGACCCGATAGGAAAACCCTCGATCTTCCGGAACGCAGGGTCTTTGAGCTTCTCGGCAAGCAGCTTCAGGTAGTGCTCGCGGCGAGCCTCATCGCTCGGGAAGGTTTGCCCGAGACATTCAACCGGGCCTGACTTGGCCGCGTGGTTCTGGAAAAGATCACTCATCAGTCATTCCTCAAATTCTTGTTGTCATGGTCGGGTGATCACGTCGCGTCACTCGATTACGAAGCGCAGCTTGGTGGCGTCCTTGCCCTTACAGCGCTCGTTCATGAAGGTGTCGAAGCGCTTGCGCAGGTCGTCCGGCGTGGCCGGCGAGCCGCCTTGCAGCAGCGCTTGCTTGATCTCGTCGCCCTTGACCGCGATCTTCTCCAGCCCCGACAGCGCCTCCTGCACCGCGTTGGCGAACTCGCTGGTCATCGGGTCTGGCAGCTTGCGTGAGGCCAGGAAGGCGTCAATCAGCTTCTTGGACGCGGGCGGCAACAGGCCCAGGCTGTCCTGCGTGAACGGGTCTTGCAGGTTCTCCAGCAGGGTTTGCTGCCAGTTGGCCACCAACTGATCCAGGTCATCGTCGAGCTTGTGCAGGCGGTTGGCCGCCGGGATCAGCTCCAACTGCTCGGCAGACGGGCGGAACTGGCAGTGCGGGCATACCGCCGCTGTCGTCAGCGTGGGCTCGTCCAGCGACGAACAGCTCTTGAGGCCGTTGAGCGACTCCTCAAAGGCGGTGAGCTGACTGGTGGGCATCAGCGACACGCCGGCCAACACGCGCAGCGCCAGCAGGCGGTCATCTTTGCGTAGGGCGTTGCGGGTCTTATCTTCGGCCACGCCCAGCCGGGCCTTGCTGTGGCTGGCGATGTAGGCGGTGATGTAGTCCTTCTTGAGCAGGTTGAGCGTTTGCCGGCCATTACCCAAAATCAGGGCGGCGTGCTCGGCGGTGCGGTCCTGGCTGATCTTCTCGAAGATGTCCTTGCGGGCGGTCTCGGCCTGCTTCACCCACGGGTGCTCAGCGGGCAACACCATTTCGGCCTGCGAGAGGTAGGACGCCGTGCTGCCCAACTCCGCCACCAGTTCGAGCAGGCGCTCGACGGCGGCCAGGATCTCCAGATTCTTCTTCAGGGAGTCCAGGTCTTCCTGCGTGACGCGCAGGTTCTTGAGCTTGCCAACGGTGTTGTAAGGCGCCAGCGACTCGGTGAACTTCTTCAGCGAATCGAGCCGGGCGTGCCAGTCTTTGGCTTCTTCTTCGCGCAGCAGGTTCTGGCCCCAGAAGCCGAGCTTGCCTTGTTGTAGGTCGGACCCGGCCTTGAGGACGCGCGGCACCAGCGCGCTGACTTTTTCCTGCAACTTGATGACCGGCTCGGTATCGCCCTGACTGGCCTTCTGGGCCAGGCCGGACGGCAGGTCGAACAACTCGAACAAGGCACGCAGCACCGCCAGGTTGATTTCCTTGGGCGCCTCAACGTGCTTGAACTGCTTGAGTTCCTCCAGCGAGCGTTCTGCCAGCTGGGTCAGTTTGCCGGAGTCGATCTTGTCGCCGGTGATCGACAGCACGATGTCGCCGGAGTAAACCAGCCCGCCCAGTACGGTGACCAGCAGGTCGGGTTCCAGCCGGTACTTGATCGGCGCGAAATACTCGACGTCAGACGTGCCCGACAGCAGTTCGCTGCGGTTGAGCACCTGGCCGTGGCCCTTGGCTTTGAGGCGGTTCAGCACTTCCTGCGCGTAGCGAGAGTTGGCCGGATCGACGCGGTCGCCATCGAGCAGTTCCAATGCATCGAGGATGGCAGCAGCATCTTTGGTGCGGGTGCCGCCAGCCAGTGCTCGCAGTGCATTGCCTACCAGTTGCTTGCGGTTGGCTTCGGTGACCAGCACCGAGAAGGTGGGATATTCCGGCGAGAGATCGACGAAGCGCTGGCCCAGCACCAGGCCCGAAATGACGTTCACCACGTCGCGGAAGTTGATGCGTTCGTCCGCACCGAGCCGCGCCCGGTCACGCAGCGACACGCCTTTGGCCCACTCCTGCAGGTTCTTCTTCTTGCCCTGATAGGTGACCTCGAAGGCAGTCATCTGCTTTTCCTGCAGCCACTTGCTCATGGCGCGCAGGAAGTCCTGTGCCTTGGAGAGGTAGATGGCCTTGGCGCCGCCGCTGGCGGTGGAGGCCAGATCGAGCGCCGCCGCGTAGGACGACAGGTGCCGCTTGAGATCATCGTCCAGCCCGGTGAGGCGAAAGAACACCTCGTCCGACAGGTTGTTGTCGGCGAACTTCGGCTTGTCGAAGGGCTGGATGAAGTAGATGTAGAAATCGCGCTCGGGCTGGGCCGTGGGGCGATCGTTCGGCGCCCCGAAGAACAGGTAGCCCATGCGCTCGACGCGGCGCTCCTGCCATTCGAGCTGGTACTGCCAGATCTGGAAGCCGGGGTAACGCAGGTCGTCGCTGCACTCCATCAGCGCCTTGATGGCGCTGTAGTAGGCGCGGTCCAGCGCGTCGTCGGACAGGGCTTCGGCGCGCTTTTCGATCTGCGCATCGTAGTCGATGTCCTTCTTGAGGTCGAGGTAGTACTGCTCGGTGTCCGGTGCCTTGGAGATGAACTGGCCGTTGACGGTCTTCAGCACTTCCCGCATGACGGTCTGGACCATCGACAGCAGGTTCTCGGCCGGATCGCCCGGCATGTCCTCCACGCCCGGCTGGAACAGACACAAGGCGTCTCGTAGCTCGGCAGCCGTGGGGCCAATGGGTACATGGATGTCGCCGCCCGTGGTCAAGCGGTGGACGGCCAACGCGTTGATGACGCGCAACGCCATGGCTTTGTAGGCCGGGCGCGTGAAGGCCTGCTGCACGCGGGACTCCAGCACTTCGGAGACGCGCATGACCTCTTTGATGTTCGGGTCAGCGCGCAGAACCGAGTTGGCCTTGACAGTGTTCCAGAAGCTCTCGTAGCTGATGAACAGCGGCTTGTCGGTGGGCACGTCCTGGTCGAGGATCGCCAGCATGGCGGACTCGATGGTCTTGAGCGCGCCGCGCTTCTCGGTGAAGTGGATCTGCTCGAAGGTCTTCAGGTAGTCCGGGTGAACCGGGAACAACCGCACGTATTCGTCCATGCGCTCGTTCATGGAGCCGTAGAACTTGGCGAACGGCGTGAGGTATTCGCGGATCTTGTTCTGCTGGTCGGCCGTTTTCTTGAGCAGGCGCGCGGAGACGACGAAGCTGACGTCCTGGCGGTCGATCAGGATCTGCGTGAAGCGTTCGTTGACCCGGCGCATGCTGTCGGCGACGTGCTGGAAGCGCACACTGTCGAAGATGGCTTCCTGCACACCAGCCACGAAGCGGAACTTCAGGTGCTTGGTGACCTCGCCGATCTGACGCAGGATGGCCAGGTCCTGCACCAGTTCGTGGTCGCGACGGGACTGCAGGTACTCCAGGAACTCATCAACAACCAGCAGCACGCCCTGGCCCGGGAATTTCTCGCCGAACGCGGCCATCATCTCCTCGAAGGAGTCCTTGTTATTGAGCTCTTTGTCGGCGGTCGGGAAGGTGTAGTCGACGCCGATCTTTTCGAGGAAACGCTCAAGCTGCAGGGTGATGATCTGGCGCAGCGGCATCTGCAGCCCGCCCACCTCGATGCGCAGCACCTTGAAGCGGCCAGCAATCGGGGCAACCGCCTCGGCCACCTTGGGGTGGCGGATCATCGGCGCGTAGGCCGCATCCTCGGCCACCAGCGACAGCACCGACATCAAGTGCGACTTACCGGTGCCGTAGTTGCCGACGATCAGCACGCCCTTGTGGTCGACTGAGTCGTCGAAACTGAGCTGGGGAACCATGAGCTTGGAGATCCGCTCGGCCATATCGTCGGAGATGACGTATGTCGCGACGAGCTTCTTGGCCTCGTCCGGGCGTCCGGCATCGAGCAGCTGAATGACCGACTCGATCTGCTCGAACTGGATCAGATCTCCGTATTTCATGTTCTTGGCCATATGGTTCTCTCTTCCCCGTAGCGTCAAATTTCGAGTACGACCACGCCGTCGCGGCTGTAGTCACGATGTTCTGGATGGCTCATGTCGGCGTACACCAAGCGATCACCGCGCAGCTCGCCAGGCCAGACGGCCACGACGCGCTTGGAGTGAGCCAGCCGCCTGACCAGGTCAAGCGGATTGATCTGCAGGCCCGGCTCGAACAGCAACTCGAGGTTGTCGAGCAGCAGCGGATCTTCAGTTCGTTCCTTGTCCGCGATCTCCCGCAGCAGTTCGCCTGCCGAGAAGCCGCGCTTGTTGTTCGGCGTGGCGGCCAAACGGCGCCCCAGCTCCAGGCCGACGTTGAGCGGCTCGATGTTGAGCTTGGCGCTGAGTTGGCGAAGGAGTTGGGTCTTGCCACTGCGGCTGGGACCGACCAGCAGGATCAACTTGCTGTTGAGGTCGCCGATTTCGCCGATGAGTCGTTCGAGCTTTGCGATCACGTGCACCTCCCATCTTCCGTGATTCCGGATGTGTGCAGTGCGCGGTGATTAAATCGATGCATCGTCATGGTTTACTCGAACAGCCGCTTTTGTTTCACGACGTAGCCCGCTGGCTTCTTCTGCTTTTCTAATACGCCTTCGTCGACCAGACGCTGCAACCATGCCTTGGCCTGCGCGTTGGAAACATCCAACGCGGCCGCTACTTCGGCGTCTTTCATCGGCGTACTCAAGAGTTGCTGAATCGCTGCGCGCACGGCAGCGAAGAGCACTTCGGCAGGGGTCGATTCCGGCTGCGGAGATTCCTTGGCCTCGTCTATCGGCGCTACGGCCTCTGGTGTGACTGGCGGCAGTTCTTCCGATGCCTCAGCGGGTGGCTGCGCATCGGAAACAACGTCGACCGGTGCCGATGACTCACTCGCGGCCTGGGGCGCTGGCGCGGTGTCGGGTGGCACGGGCGTCGTTGGCTTGGTATCAGCCGACGATGGGTCTTCGTTCGAGAACAGCGCAAAACCAACCTGTGGGGATGCCGTCGGCGTCGGCGTCGGCATTGCCACGTTGAACACGTCCTCGAACGAATCCACGTCTTGCGGGTTTGGCCAGGGAAGTGCGCCTTTCTTTCGCAAACCATCTAATCCGGCTGAAGACTCGCCCGTCGAACGAATGAAGACCGGGACGAACTTGAGTTTGTCGAGCTGCTCGACAGCACCCGCCCAAGTGCCACCTTTGTTGAGATCGGAACTGACCACCAGTGAGGTGTCTGCCAATGCATAAATCAGCTTGTTCCGCTGCATGGCGTTGCCCACATTGAACCCGGCACTCGGGTCGTAGGGCGAAATCAGGACCAGCTGCCCATCCAGCAACAGGTTGCGGTGCTCGCGGTTCATGGTGGTCTTTTCCAGACTGTCCGCCAGAACGCCACAAACTTTTCCACCTCCCTCAAGCGCACCTCGCATGGCGGCCTGATCGATGCCCTTGGCGCCACCGGAGACAAGCGTTCTGCCTGCCCGAGCAGCGAGCCGGCCAACTGCCATGGTGTAGTCGATGAGGGCGTCGTCCACATGCCGCGATCCGACGACGGCAAGCCCACCGGTTTCGAGCAAAGCCATGTCGCCACAGCCGTAGAGCACTGCCGGCGCATCTTCACGAAGGCGGGTCTTCAAGCGACGCGGATACTCGGCGTCGGCGCGACTGACCACCCAAATGGCGCGCGCTTGCCAGCGCTCGATCACTTGGCTCAGCAGGAATCCGCGCCCCAGCAATTTCTGCAGGCGGCCCTCGTCAATCACCGGCTGGCACGCGCGCAAGATCTCAGCTGCGTCCGGCGAGAGGAGATCCGCAGGCTGACGCTGGATCTCGCGCAAATGACGCGCGAGACGTTTGTATTCACCAGGCGAGAGCAGATCCGATGACGCAGAGCCTCGTCCGGCAATGAGCGGCGCAGTCAGCAGCAAGATCGCCTGGGTGTTGGGAGAGAGGACTGGCGTCATTCGTCGTGCCCCGTCTGTGAAAGGGCCATAGGCCAAACCGCGCCGCTACCGCTTTTGCGCAGCAGCCATGCAGACACCGTCAGCGTCCAGCGCGAGTCGACCATGTCATCAACCAGGAGGACCGGGCCGAGAGGAATGGGCTGGCCGTTGAGTGCGAGCGAACCATCAATGTTGCGCGCCTGTTGTGTACTGTTTGCCATCGTTTTCTGTTCGGGCCTTGCGTCTGTTTTTGCGATGACCATATGAAACGGCAGACCCAGCGCAGCAGCCAAGCGTTGCGCGAAATTCGGCACCAATTCGGGATGCCGAAGCGAAGGAACGCAGGTCACCCAGGTCGGGCTCGGCTGCGGATTCCACTCTTGAATCATCTTCACGCACGCAGCAACGAGGTCATCGGAAAAGTGGCCGTCGTGGTACTTACCCTGTCGAACCAAGCCGCCCCAACCGGCATCACCCCAGACGCAGAGGGCTTTGCCTGGCTGCGCTTGATAGGGAATGGTGGATGCGGTGTGAATTCCGTACTGCGGCATTCCCCCCACGGGCCATTTTTTGCGAGGCTCGATGGGCAGACTTGTGCGACAAAGAAATTCCTCGGCTTCCCGAACCAGCAACTGATCTACGTCTTCTGACAGCGGCGGCAACGACGGTGGGCTGACGGTGCTTGAATCGCCATCAAGCGCATCAATCAGAAAGCCCATGTGCTGCCCGAAAGGCCGAGAGACGTACTCCTGCATTTGCTGGAGTTCGGCACGCCTCAATTTGGTGAGCCGGTCTGCTCGCGCCCAGAATCCGTCTCCTAGCTCGGCTGCAGTAAGCTGCCACTTCGTACCTGTCGCATCCCGGACGATTGCATAGACTCTAAACGCTATCCACTCTTCATAGCCC
>NZ_JAEFCH010000065.1:0-7482 GCF_016406015.1 Acidovorax sp. IB03
GCCTATTGCATCACAGCCCTCCGAGCCGTTGTGCTTGATTCTCAACAGCCCCTAGTCAAACATGGCGTTGATGCGCTCGGGTGTGTAGTCGTCCCACGCAGCAAACACCAGCAGGTGGGAGCCGTCGGTGATCTGGCCCTGGTTCCAGGCGATGGGCTTGATGCGTTCGCGCACAGCGGCATCGGTCACCACAAACACTTCAAACGGCTGCAGGCCGCTGGATGTGGGAGCCAGGCGCGCGGCTTCCACAATGCGGTCCACCTTGTCTTGGGGCACCACCTTGGCGGGGTTCATCTTCTTGGTGGCGTAGCGCCATTGCAGCTTGTCGATGAGGGCGTTGTCGGCAACGGAATGGGTGGTGGTCATGGAAATGCGGCTTTCGTTGGATGAGGATCAAGAATTGCGCGGCAGCAGGACTACCACGCACATTGGCAAATGTAGATTTGATGCCCCACGGCAAAAAGCGGGCGTTGGGAAATTGATTGTTCCCAAACGGTCAACAATGGGGTGATTTTTTGACGGCAAGGCGCATGCTTCGGTCTTGGCACTCCTTGCTCACACCTCACGAGCGGCGCCAACCTTGTGCTCACTACCGGCTGGCCGTTGATGACCCCACCTGGGCTGGTGGCACGATGCACTTACACTGGCATTTTTCAGGGTACAGAGGCAGTGAAATGGCGTCGCACCGGTATGGCGCTGCGCAGGCTGTATCGGCTCGCATTCTCTAAGAATCTGTTCTAAGCCGCACACTGCCCCATCAAGCCCCGCGCCCATCGCAGCAATTTGTCGCGCCACGCATTCATGAGCCAACCGGACCTCTCCTTTTTGATGAACGCTGAGCCAGGCAGTGGCGATTCACCCGTGCCGGTGGAGCGCCGCCGGGCCGACCGCCCCAAGGGCTCGGTGGCAGCGTTGATTGCCGAGCTGCGTGCCTATCAGGCCGAGCTGGAAAGCCAGAACAAGGTGCTGCGCTACAGCCAGACGGTGGCGGAGAGCGCGTCTGAGCGGTTTGAAACCCTGTTTGCCAGCGTGCCGCTGGCGCTGATGGTGGTGGACGAATACGACATGGTGGTGCAGGCCAATTCGATGGCGCACCGCTCGTTTCAGCCCACCGAGCGCGACCGCCCCCTCACCGCGCTGATGCCGTTCGTGTCAGACACCGACGCCCCCCGCGTGCAGGAGGCGTTTGCGCAGGCGCGCGCCCAGGGGCACAGCGAGGTGACCGAGGTGGTGTTCACCATCGCGCCACACACCCGCATCACCGGCGACTTGCACATTGCCCGCATTGAAGACCACCGGGGCGACGGCCCCGTGCAGCTGCAGTTTTTGTGCGCGGTGATCGACCAGGGCCCCCTGCTGGCCGAGCGCCATGCGCTGCAGCAAAGCGCACAAGCACTGCAGCAGCGCAACGAGCAACTGCACGCCAGCGAGAAGCGGCTGGAAGCCGTCATCAACTCGGCGCTCGACGCCATCATCTGCGTGGACCAGAACGGCCTCATCACCGTGTTCAACCCCACGGCGGCGGCGCTGTTCCAGTGCAGCGCGCAAGACGCGCTGGGCAGCCCGCTGGAGCGTTTTTTGCCAGCAGCGGGGCAGGCGCTGGCGTTTGCGCAGCTCACCACCCAGGCCATGTTGGGCGAAATGACGGCTCTGACCGCCAGCGCCAAAGAGCTGGCGGTGGAGGTGAGCGTGTCGTTCGAGCGCCATGCCGAAGGCGAAACCACCACCGTATTCGCCCGCGACCTCACCGGCCGCAAGAAAGCCGAAGCGCACCGCAGCGAGCTGGAAGCGCAGCTGCGCGAATCGCACAAGATGCAGGCCGTGGGCACCATGGCGGGCGGCATTGCGCACGACTTCAACAACATCCTGGGCGCCATCCTGGGCAACGTGGAACTGGCCAAGGCCGACTGCGCCCCCGGCTCGCCGGTGCTGGAGAGCCTGCTTGAAATCGACAAGGCAGGCCGCCGCGCACGCGACCTGGTGCGGCAGATCCTTACCTTCAGCCGCAACGAGCCACCACAGCGCACCGCCGTGTCGCTGGCCGAAGTGGTGCACGACACCGAGCGCCTGCTGCGCGTGACCCTGCCCCCCGCCATTGAGCTGCACATGCAGCTGCAGCCGGGCCTGCCACCGGTGCTGGCCGATGCCACGCAGGTGGAGCAGGCGGTGTTGAATCTGTGCACCAACGCCGTCCATGCGATTCAAGGCCAGGGCAGCGAACGCGGCAGCATTCTGGTGGAAGCCGCACTGGTGCACCCCGACCAGCGCCTGAGCGAACGCCTGGGCCTGGCCCCCGGCGACTATGTGGCCCTGACGGTGCACGACAGCGGCCCGGGCATGGATACGGCGACCCTGGAACGCATCTTCGAGCCCTTTTTCACCACCAAGCCTGTGGGCCAGGGCACGGGCCTGGGCCTGGCCGTGGTGCATGGGGTGATGCGTACCCACGAAGGCGGCATTGATGTGCAAAGTGTGCCGGGGCAAGGCAGCCGGTTCACGCTGTACTTTCCGGTCGCTACCGCTCAAGCCGCCGCCAGCAGCACGGCGGTTGCCGCCCTGCCCGCCGCGCCTGCCCAGGCACCCGCAGCCGCGCCCACCGCCACCCGCCAAAAGCCGCACGTCATGTACGTGGACGACGACCAGGCGCTGGTCTTCCTGGTGCAGCGCCTGCTGCGCCGCAGGGGTTATGACGTGAGCGGTTTCACCGACCCCCATGAGGCCACGGCCGCGCTGCGCGAAGCACCGCACCACTACGACCTGCTGGTGACCGACTACAACATGCCCGGTTTTTGCGGCGTGGATTTGGTGCGCGAGGCGCGCCTGATCCGCCCCGATCTGCCGGTAGCCCTGGCCTCTGGCTACGTCACGGCCGAAATTGAACAGGCCGCCATCGCCGAAGGCGCACGCGCGCTGATTCACAAGCCCAACGATGTGGAAGAGCTGTGCGCCACCGTGCAGCGACTGATTGCCGGGGATGACGGTGCAGGCTGATGTGCAGGCGGTGTATGAAGACGCCGACCTGCTGGTGCTGCAAAAGCCCGCAGGCTTGCTGTGCGTGCCCGGACGCGGCCCCGACAAGCAAGACTGCCTGAGTGCGCGTGCCCAGCAACAATGGCCGGGCGCACTCATCGTGCACCGGCTGGACCAAGCCACCTCAGGCCTGGTGCTGATGGCAAGGCACATCGACGCCCAGCGCCGCCTGAGCCATGCCTTTGCCGAGCGGCAAGTGCACAAGCGCTACCAGGCGGTGGTGTGGGGCCTGCTGGCGGCGCAGGAAGGCGCATGGAACGAGATCAATCTACCCATCGCTGCCGACTGGGAAAGGCGCCCTCTGCGCGTCATCGACCCCGCACACGGCAAGCCCAGCCTGACCCGCTGGCGCCTGCTGGGCCACCACGCGGCCACTGGCACCTCACGCATCGAACTGGAACCCGTCACCGGCCGCACACACCAGCTGCGCGTGCACATGGCAGCCATCGGCCACCCCATCCTGGGGGATGCGCTGTATGCACCCGCAGAGGTGCAGACCCTTGCCCCCCGGCTGCTGCTGCACGCCAGTCACCTGGCCTTTGCGCACCCCAGCACGGGGGATGCGGTGGCGCTGGAGTGGGCCGCTGATTTTTAAGAAAATCGGCCGTTAGCGCACAACCAGCAAGCGCTACCAGCTATACTTTTAATAGCATTCAAAGCCGTGCATTCAGCGCACCGCTGGCAGCGCTGCACGCGTCATGGCCTGCCCCAGCAGCACCCAACCCAGCAACACGGCCGTGACGGGGCTGAGCAACCCCAGCGATGACACCGCCACCGACGGCAACCGTGCAATGCCGCGACACCATAACAACCAGCCCTGGCGGGCGCTATTACACAACCCGGCCGTTTCCAGCAGCTCACTGGTGCAACTCACGCTCCCAAGGCTGGCGCTGATCGACCGTGCGGTGGAAACCCACGTGGCCAACGAACACCGCATTCTTTCGGCCCTGAAGGCGGCCGACCTGGCGGCGCTGGACCACAGGCTGGCGCTGCTGCTGGCGGCGCTGGAGTCCCCAGAGGAGCAGTGATCCTGCGCCCAGCGCAGTAACATGGTGGGATGCCTCAAAACCACCTCACCATCCTCACCGGCGCCTCGCGCGGCATGGGCCTGGCCATGGCCCAGCAGCTGCTCAAAAGCGGCAACACCCTGATCTGCATTGCCCGCAGTGCCAACCCCGACCTGGCCTTGGAAGCCAAGGCCGCTGGCGTCACGCTGGAGCAATGGCAGCAAGACCTGTCACAAGGCGAGCAGGCGGCGCACCAGCTGCAGGCGTGGCTGAATGCCCAGGGCCCGCAAGCGTTTGCCAGCGCCACACTGATCAACAACGCGGGGGTGATCCCGCGCATTGCGCCGCTGTCTGCCAGCGACGCGGCCGACCTGGCCAACGCGCTGCGCGTGGGGCTGGAGGCGCCGATGCTGCTGACCGCCGCATTTTTGGCGGCCACCGAAAGCTGGACTGTGCCCCGCAAGGTGCTCAACATTTCCTCGGGCCTCGGCCGCCGGGCCATGGCCTCGCAGGCCGCCTACTGCGCTGCCAAGGCGGGCATGGACCATTTCACGCGCTGCGTGGCGCTGGACGAAGCCATCAAGCCCCATGGGGCCAAGGTATGCTCACTGGCTCCCGGTGTGATCGACACCGACATGCAGGTCCAGCTGCGCGGCGCCGACCCGGCCGCCTTCCCGGACCGCCAGAATTTCGCCAACCTCAAGACGGGTGGCCAGCTCACCTCGCCTGCCGACGCCGCTACCCGCGTGCTCGCCTGGCTGGAGCGCGCAGACTTCGGCACCAACCCCGTGGCCGATGTGCGCGATGCCTGAGCGTAATTTGCTCATTTTTTCATAGCTGCTAGCGCTTATCTACCAAGCGCTGGCGGCCTATTTGGTTCCAAGTTGATCTGAAAGGACTTTCCCATGACCCGTGAAGTCGTCGTCGTCAGCGCAGTGCGCACGGCCATTGGCACCTTTGGCGGCAGCCTCAAGGATGTGCCTCCCACCGAACTGGGCGCGCTGGTCGTCAAGGAATCGCTGGCGCGCGCCAGCGTGGAAGGCAAGGATGTAGGCCACGTGGTGTTCGGCCATGTGGTGAACACCGAACCCAAGGACATGTACCTCTCGCGCGTGGCGGCCATCAACGGCGGCTGCGCCGAAGGCACGCCTGCGTTCAACGTGAACCGCCTGTGCGGCTCGGGCCTGCAGGCCATCGTGTCGGCCGCGCAAGCCATTCAGCTCGGTGACGCCGATGTGACCATTGGCGCAGGTGCGGAGGTGATGAGCCGCGCGCCCTTCGCCAGCCTGAACATGCGCTGGGGCGCCCGCATGGGCGACACCAAGATGGTGGACATGATGATCGGCGCGCTGCACGACCCCTTCCACACCATCCACATGGGCGTAACGGCCGAGAACATTGCCGCCAAGTGGGGCATCACCCGCGAAGACCAGGACCGCCTGGCGGTGGAAAGCCACAACCGTGCTGAACGCGCAACGCAGGCCGGCTACTTCAAGGACCAGATCGTCCCCGTCACCCTGAAGAGCAAAAAGGGCGATGTGCAATACGCCACCGATGAGCACTTCCGCCCCGGCGCCACCCTGGACGACATGGCCAAGCTCAAGCCCGTGTTCGTGAAGGAAAACGGCACGGTGACGGCAGGCAACGCCTCGGGCATCAACGACGCCGCCGCTGCGGTGGTGCTGATGGACGCAGCCGCGGCCAAAGCACGCGGCGCGAAGCCCCTGGCACGCCTGGTGGCCTACGCCCACGCGGGCGTGGACCCCAAGTACATGGGCATTGGCCCCGTGCCTGCCACCCAGCTGGCATTGAAAAAGGCGGGTCTCACCGTCAACGATCTGGATGTGATCGAAGCCAACGAAGCCTTCGCAGCCCAGGCCTGCGCTGTGACCAAAGACCTGGGCCTGGACCCCGCCAAGGTCAACCCCAACGGCTCGGGCATCTCGCTGGGCCACCCCATCGGTGCCACGGGCGCGCTCATCACTGTCAAAGCCATCCATGAACTGCAACGCATCCAGGGCCGCTATGCGCTGGTGACCATGTGCATTGGCGGCGGCCAAGGCATTGCGGCGATTTTTGAACGCCTGTGATCGCCCCGGCGGCAGCATCGCCCGTGGCGATGCCGCCATCCTGGATCGGCAAGGTCCCACGGGCCGGTGATCAGCGATCATCACATCCCGTGCCGGCACCGTACCCGCACGCCAGGCAGCACATCGCGCCGCTGCCTTTCCCCACAATTTCCGAGACATCACCGACCATGATTCGCAAACTGCTTTCCTTCTCCACCCTCGCACTCGCTTTAGGTGCCACAGCGTACGCCCAGGCCCCTGCTCCAGCGGCCGCCTACCCCACCAAGCCCATTCGCCTGATCGTGCCCTTCCCTCCCGGCGGAGGCACTGACATCCTCTCGCGCCTGGTGGCCACCAAGCTCACCGAAGGCGCCAAGTGGACCGTGGTGGCCGACAACAAGGCGGGCGCTGGCGGCACCATTGGCATTGGTGAAGCCGTGAAGGCAGCCCCCACCGGCTACGACCTGGTGATGGGCCAGAAGGACAACCTCGTCATCGGCCCCTGGCTGTACAAGAACCTGAGCTGGGATCCCACCAAAGACCTGACGCCCGTGGCGCACGTGGCCTACACACCTGTGGTGATCGCCACCAGCGTCAACAGCAAATACAAGACGCTGGCCGACGTGGTGAATGGCGCCAAGGCAGCGCCCGGCACCATCACCTATGGCTCTCCAGGCAATGGCACCTCCATCCACCTGGCGGGCCACCTGTTTGAACAGGCAGCCGGGGTCAAGCTCAGCCACATCCCCTACAAGGGCTCCAACCCCGCGCTGATGGACGCGCTGGCAGGCAATGTGGACTTGCTCGTGTCTTCGCTGCCATCGGCCATGGGCCAGATCAAGGCAGGCAAGCTGCGTCCGCTGGCCGTTACCTCTGCCAAGCGCAGCTCTTCGCTGCCCGATGTGCCCACCGTGGCCGAATCGGGCTTCAAGGACTTTGACGTGAGCACCTGGTACGGTGTGTTTGCCCCCGCTGGCACGCCTGCTGCGGTGGTCACCACCGTCAACGCAGAAATCAACAAGCTGCTGGCCACCGCCGACATGAAGGCGGCCATCCAGGCCCAAGGCGCCGAGCCCGAAGCCATGTCGCCCGCACAGCTGGGCAACTTGCTCAAGAAGGAATACACGCAGTGGAAGGGCATCGTCGAGGCCTCTGGCGCGAAGATTGAGTAACCCCCTGAGGCGCTTTGCGCCTTCCCCCTGAAGGGGGACGCACCCGGTGGCCTGGTAAAGCCAGTTCGACGGGTGCATTGGTTGGGAACGCGCTTGCTCTACGGCAGGCGCAGTGTCCGAGATATCCAATGAAAAATGGCTCCAGATTGGCTAGCCGTTCCGTTAAGGAGTTGCTAAGCGCCCGCCGGGACCTCATTGATTGCC
>NZ_JAEFCH010000066.1:0-6772 GCF_016406015.1 Acidovorax sp. IB03
GAACCAGCGCGGCAATGCGGTCGATCAGCTCCAGCGGTGTGAGGTGCAGCTCATCAACCTTGGCACCGCGCTTGTCGCTGGTGGGTTCGCTGCGCTGCTTGCCGCAGCGGTACACCAGTTTGCTTCCCTCTTTGCGCAGCCTGTCCATCGCAAAGGGTGGGCGGGCGCAATAGCGCAAGAGCCGCTCAAGGCCTGGACGGTCGTGGGATTCAATGCACACCCCGACATCCACCGAGAAACCGCTGTGTTTGTACCCCAGCATCTCTTTTGCCTCGAAGTTCTCCAGCAGCCCACGGCCCACAAAGGCGCGCAGGGCAGCCCATGCGGGCGGCAGCCAGGGCGGCCTCGGTTCCGGCATGGCCGCCGCCAACGACGATGACATCGAAATCTTGTGGGTAAAGCATGGTGTTCCAAATGGGCGCAGAAAGAAACGCGCGCCCGGCGCAGTCAGGGAGAGGCCGATTTTACCGGCTGCCCTGTTTATTGACGACAATGGGGCCATGAGCAAACTCCTTGTCTTCGCCGGCAGCACCCGCACCCAGTCCTACAACCGCCAGCTGGCCAAAGCTGCAGCCGATCTGGCCCGCGCTGCGGGGGCCAGCGTGACCCTGCTGGAGCTGGGCGACCTGGACATTCCGCTGTACAACGCCGACCTCGAAGCGCAGGGCACACCACCCGATGTGATGAAGCTCAAGGAGGTCCTGGATGAACACCCGGCCTGGATCATCTGCTCGCCCGAGTACAACGGCAGCTACACCGCCCTGCTCAAGAACACCCTGGACTGGGCCTCCAGTCCGGTGAAGAACCACGCCTACTGGAGCGACAGCAGCAAGCCATTCGCCGGCAAGGTGGTGGGATTGCTCAGCGCGTCGCCCGGTGCACTGGGCGGCCTACGCTCGCTCAGCCACCTGAGCCCGTTACTGCTCAACCTGCAATGCTGGCTGTGCCCGCAACAGTTCGCCCTGGGCCGCGCCGGCAGTGCGTTTGACGCACAGGGCCAGCTCCAGGACGCCACGCACCAGGCCAGCGTAGCAGCCGTGGTGGACCAGGTACTCTGGGCTGCCAAGCGGCTTTCTTAGCCAAATACAGCTCTAGCCCCCGTCAAAATTGCGCAAGCAGCTATTGTTTTTATAGCTTGCTCGGTCACCTGACTGATCCATGCCCTGTCCTGCAACTCAGGCCAGCGCCCCGCGTTTGTCCAGCTCCGGCACCGAAAGGATGTCGATGCGCCCATAGCCCAGCGACAGCACGCCATCGCGCGCCAGCACCTTGAGCTCTTTGGACAGGGTCTGGCGCGTGATACCCAGCATCATGGCCAGCGCCTCCTGCGACACCGTCACACGCGCCCTGGCATCCACGGCCATCGTTGCGTCGCCGCGGGCCAGTGCCAGCAGGCGCCGGGCAATGCGGGTGCGGGTGGAGCGCAGCATGGCGTCTTCCACCAGGCTGTACAGCACGCGCACCCGGCTGCAGAGCAACGCGCCCAGCGCCCGTGCAAATGCCGGACGGCGCATCAGCCGCTCAAACTCGACCACACCGATCGCCAGCACGATGCTGTCGTGGATGGCGGTGACGTCATGGGGTCGGGGCAACCCGTCCAGCAACGAGGATTCGCCAAACCAGTTGCCGGGCTCCATCACGGCCAGGATGGCTTCGCGACCATCCTCGCCCAGCGTGGACACCTTGAAGGCCCCTTCCACCAGACCCACAAAACTCGCCCCCGCATCCCCCTTGCGGTACAGCATTTCGCCAGCCCGGAATGTGGTGACTTCGCCCGCACGCACCATGGCTTTGCGTTCGGCCAGAGGCAAGGCTGCAAACCAGGTGTTGATGCTCAGCGCTTCCAGAAGATCGGATTTGGGGTACACGGTCTATTTTTTTCCAGTAATTACCCTAAATTGTAAATTTTTTAACAGTTAATTACCGCCCACCGGGTTAACGTGCGCGCTTGCCATCGCCAGGAGACAGCACTTGGATATCCCATCCGTCAAAGACAAGGTCAGCACCGAAGAGTGGAAGCTGCGCGTCGATCTCGCCGCCTGCTACCGTCTGGTGGCGCTGTACGGCTGGAGTGACCTGGTGTTCACCCACATCAGCGTGCGCATCCCCGGCCCCGAGCACCACTTCCTCATCAACCCCTACGGGCTGATGTTCGATGAAATCACCGCCAGCAGCCTGGTCAAGGTCGACCAGCAATGCAACAAGCTGCTCGATTCGCCGTTTCCGGTCAATCCCGCTGGTTTCAACATCCATAGCTGCATCCACGACGGCCGCCCCGACGTGGGCTGTGTGCTGCACACCCACACCCGCGCGGGCGTGGCCGTGAGCGCACAAAAATGTGGACTGCTGCCCATCAGCCAGCAGTCCACCTTTGTCATCCCCGAGCTGGCGTACCACGACTACGAAGGCGTGGCCCTGCGCGAGGATGAAAAACCCCGCCTGCAGGCCGACCTGGGCAACAAGACCTTCCTTATGCTGCGCAACCACGGCCTGCTGGTCGTCGGTTCCACCGTGGCAGAGGCCTTTCTGTCGATGTACAACTTTGAAAACGCCTGCCGCATCCAGCTTGACGCCCAGGCGGGTGGCGAACTGGTGCAGATCAACCCCAAGATCATGGAAACCATGCCCATGGTCATCAAGATGGTCACTTCAGGCCAGGGCGCGAACATCGCCTGGCCGGCACTGATTCGCAAGCTTGACCGCATCGATACCCTTTACCAAACCTGATTTCCCGGAGAAAACCACACCATGTCCGCCGTTCCCATCCACGCCGCCACCTCTTCTGACGCCATCCGTCTGGAGCTCGAAGAAGTCCTCAAGCTGCAACGCGCAGCCTACTTCGCCCACCCCTACCCCACCTTTGCCGAGCGCAAGGCTGACCTGCTCAAGCTCAAAGCCTTCATCAAGGACAACCGCGACGCCATCGTGGACGCCATCAGCGCCGACTACGGCAACCGCTCGCGCCACGAAACCCTGTTTGCCGAAATCTTCAGTGTGGTCGACGGTGTGGAACACACCCTCAAGCACCTCAAGACCTGGATGAAGCCACAGCGCCGCGGTGTGGACATCAAGAATTTCTTCGGTGCCAAGAACCGCGTGGTTCCCCAGCCTCTGGGCATCGTGGGTGCCATCGTGCCGTGGAACTTCCCCATCAACCTCAGCTTCAGCGGACTCATCGCCGCCTTTGCCGCTGGCAACCGCTCCATGGTCAAGATGTCGGAAAACTCCCGCCATCTCGCCAAGCTGCTGATTGAAAAGTCTCCCAAGTATTTCCCCCGGGACAAGCTGGCGTTCTTCGATGAAACCGGCGGCGTGGGCATTGAGTTCTCGAAGCTGAAGTTCGACCACATCCTGTTCACCGGATCCGGCCTGACAGGCCGCGCCGTCATGGCAGCGGCTGCCCCCAACCTGTGCCCTGTCACGCTGGAACTCGGCGGCAAATCGCCCGCCATCATTTGCGACGATTACCCGCTGCGCAAAGCTGCCGAACGCGTCCTGTTCGTGAAGTACTTCAACGCCGGACAGATCTGCACCACCATTGACCACATCTACATCCCGGAAGACAAAGTCAAGGAGTTCACCGAGATGTCCAAGGGCATCGTCACAGAGCGCTACCCGCACCTGAGCTCGCCCGATTTCACCTCCATGATTGACGACCGCTCCTTCAACCGGGTGGTGGGTGCCATGGAAGAGGCGCAAGAGCGCGGCGCCACACTGGTCCAGCTGATTCCCGGCCGCCAATGGGACGCAGCCACGCGCAAGATCGCCCCACACATCGTGCTCAACGCGCCCGCCGACTGCGCGCTGCGCACGCGCGAGATCTTCGGCCCCGTGCTGCCAATCATTCCGTACAAGAAAATTGAAGACCCCGTCCAGGCCATCAACGACGGCCCGCGTCCACTGGCGCTCTACCCCTTCAGCAACGACAAGGCGCTGGTGCACCACCTGCTGACCCACGTAATGTCGGGCGGCGTCAGCGTCAACGATGGTCTGTTCCACGTGGGCCAGCACGATCTGCCTTTTGGTGGTGTGGGCGACAGCGGCATGGGCCACTACCACGGCTACGAAGGTTTTGTCACCTTCTCCAAGATGCGCCCGGTGTTCTACCAGGCCCCCTTCAGCGCCGTGAAGTTCCTGTGGCCGCCTTACGGCAAGTTCGCGACCAAGTACCTCGACTTCCTGACCAAGTAACCCGATACACACTGCCATGAAGCACCTGCCTCCCCACCTGCAGCGCAGAAGTTTTCTCAAGCTCGGTATCGGTGCCGCCGTCGTTCTGGCCGTGGCTGGCGGCGCGGTGGCACTGATCAAGCCGGGCCTGGTCAATGGCCGCCTCAGCCCCTCCGCGCGGCTGCTGATGGCCCGCGTCGGACAGGCCATGCTGCAAGGCACGCTGCCTGCGGATGCGCTGGAACAGCAACGCGCCATCGACGCGGTCCTGCAGCGTACCGATGACTTCACCGCCGGCCTGCCCGCGCATGTGCAGGCTGAACTCTCGCAACTGTTCGGCCTGCTGGCCACGGCCGCGGGCCGGCGCGGCATTGTGGGTCTGTCGCCGTCGTGGGAAGACGCCACAGTGGCAGAAACCAGCGCCGCACTGCAGTCCATGCGCGCGTCCGGCACGGAGCTGCGCATCCAGGCCTACCAGGGACTGCACGACATCGTGTTTGTGCCCTATTTCTCGGGCGAAGAGTCCTGGAAGACCATCGGCTATCCCGGCCCCAGAGCCGTCTGAGTCACCCTGCATCCACTGAAATCGCATGACCAACATCATTGACCCCATTGCGGCGGGCCTGCAACGCGGCTGGAAAGTTCTCGGCGGCAAACACGGCGCCTTGCCGGAACGCATCACCTGCGATGTGGCCATCATCGGCTCTGGCGCTGGCGCCGGCATCACCGCGGAGCTGCTGACCAAAGCAGGCCTGAACGTCGTCATCGTCGAGGAGGGGCAGCTCAAATCGAGTACCGACTTCAAACAGAAAGAGCCCGAAGCCTACGCCTCGCTGTACCAGGAAAACGCCGGGCGCAAGACCAAGGACAAGGGCATCACCATCCTGCAGGGCCGCAGTGTGGGCGGCACCACCACGGTCAACTGGACCAGCTCCTTTCATACGCCTCCCGATACGTTGAAATTCTGGCAGGACAAATTTGGCCTGAAAGACTACACCACCGAAACACTGGCGCCCTACTTCCAGCAGGCTCAAACCCGACTGAACATTTCGCCCTGGGCGACATCGCCCAACGAGAACAACGAGCTGCTGCGCCGCGGTGCAGCCAAACTCGGCATCAAGGCCGAAGTGATTCCACGCAACGTCAAGGGCTGCTACAACCTCGGTTCCTGCGGCATGGGCTGCCCCACCAATGCGAAGCAGTCCATGCTGGTGACCACCATCCCGTTTGCACTGGACCATGGCGCCACCCTGCTGGTAGAAACACGGGTCGAGAAACTGGTCATCGAAGGCGGTCGTGTCACCGCCATGCAATGTATTGCGGTAAAACCGAACGCAGCCCCCGTAGAATCTGGCAAGATTGCTACAACTATCGTAGCAAAACATTTTGTCCTGGCAGGTGGGGCGATCAACTCTCCGGCGCTGCTGATGCGCTCGAAAGCGCCCGACCCACACAAGCGGCTGGGCACGCGCACCTTCCTGCACCCGGTGGCCATCACCACGGCCGTCATGAAAGACACCGTGGCCGCATGGACCGGTGCACCGCAATCGATTTACTCCGACCATTTCCTGCACACCCAGCCGGTGGACGGACCGATCGGGTTCAAGCTGGAAGTCGCACCCCTGCATCCTGTGTTCTTTGGCGCCAACCTGCCCGGCTTTGGCGAGAAGCAGGCCGAGCTGTTCCGCCAGTACCCCCACGCCAACGTGATGCTGGCCCTCATGCGTGACGGCTTCCACGACCAGTCGGTGGGTGGCACGGTGGAATTGCGCGACGATGGCTCGCCCCTGCTGGACTACCCCATCAGCGACTACGTGCTCGACGGTGCACGCCGCTCCATGCTCGCCATGGCACAGATCCAGTTCGAAGCCGGCGCCACCATGGTGTACCCGGGCCACGAACTTGCTGGCGGCACCAGCACCTGGGCGGCGACCAAGGCAGCCATTGAAGCCCTGCCCATGAAGCCCCTGCTCACCAAGATCGGCAGCGCCCACGTCATGGGTGGTTGTGGTCTGGGCGGTGACGACAAGCTGGGCGTCACGCGCCCGGACGGTGTGCACTGGCAGCTGGAGAATCTGTCCATCCACGACGGCTCCCTCTTCCCGACCAGCATTGGTGCCAATCCACAGCTGTCCATCTACGGTAACGTCAACCGCCTCGCCCAGGGACTGGCCAAGCGGCTGAGTGGCAAGGACGTTCTACTGGCCTGATATTTCCCGGCAGCGGGAGGAGACTATTGCATGCAAGAATTTGATTACGTCGTGGTGGGCGGCGGTGCCGCCGGCTGTGTGGTGGCGGGCCGCCTGAGCGAAGACCCGTCCGTCTCCGTGTGTCTGCTCGAAGCCGGCGGCCCGGATTCTTCCGCCTTCATCCACGCGCCTTTGGGATTTGCCGCCACAGCGCCATTGAAACTGTTCAGCTGGGGATACGAGACCGTGCCGCAGGCTGGCTTCAACGGGCGCAAGGGCTTCCAACCGCGCGGCAAGGTGATGGGTGGGTCCAGCTCCATCAATGCCATGGTCTACACCCGAGGTAACCGCAACGACTACGGATAGGCGTTTTAACCGCATGAGGCCAAGTATCGCACCGCGGAAGCGCCATC
>NZ_JAEFCH010000067.1:0-6158 GCF_016406015.1 Acidovorax sp. IB03
TTGGCCGTTAGTCCCATCACCCGCTTTATGCGCGCAGCCACTTATTTCAGCGCTCGGCCCTGTTCCAAAGGCTTTGAAGCCTTTTGGGCCTTCAGCGCTTGTGCAGCAAGCGCCACCAGCTATCATGCTTGCAGCGCTGCGCCGCTTTCGTGGCCCAGCGCTTTTGCGTGGGTTGTGCCCGTCTTCAAGTCAGGGCGCCCCTTTTTGGCCTTCGGGTCTAACTCTGCCGTCAAGCGGACCCGCATTCTGCGGGCCGCTTACCTTGGCCGTTAGACTTTTGGGCGGCGCGAATCTTGCTGCCCAAAGGCTTGCATTTACGGAGCAAAAAATGAGCACTCACCGCGTGTATAAGTCCCATGAATTCATGCAGCCAGCCGAGAAAGAACCAATACGGTCTGTTGTTGTTGAATCTTCGCATTCAGTTATCGTGGCTTGGCATGTGGAGCCCGGCCAAACTATTGCGCCACATATTCACCCCGACGGACAAGATACATGGACCATCCTTTCAGGGGAAGGTCAATATCAAATTGACGAGCAAGGCAACACCGTTGCAATTGTTCCGGGGGATATCGTAGTTGCAAACAAAGGGCAGGTGCACGGTGTTCTTTGCACCAGCGTTGGCCCACTTCGGTTCATTTCAGTGGTTGCGCCTTTGGATGCTGGTTATGAACCGCTATCAGCAAAAACATAGGGGATATCAAGTGCAACAAGCTGCCTCCGCTCCCCAGCCTAACTGTTTGGTCAAGCTGACGCCAACAGGCTCCGCCTGTTGGTACCCTCCGCTTCGCTCCGGCGCAGCTTACCGCGGGCGTTAGTCCCATCACCCGTTTCATGCGCGCAGCCACCTGTTCCAGCGCTCCGCCCTGTTCCAAAGGCTTTGAAGCCTTTTGGGCCTCCAGCGCTTGTGCAGCAAGCGCCACGAGCTATCATTTTTGCAGCGCTGCGCCGCTTCCGTGGCCCAGCGCTTTTTCGTGGGCTGCGCCCGTCTTCAAGTCCGGGCGCTCCCTGTTGGCCTTCGGGTCTAACTCTGCGGTCAAGCGGACCCGCATTCTGCGGGCCGCTTACCTTGGCCGTTAAACAGAGGGGATCTCAGCAAATGTCTGACGCAGAATGGAGCGTTGCCGATGCCGCCGTGAAAGGCGTTATAACGGTCGTTTTCCTATATCTCGTATTTGCAGTCTGCCGCTGGGTATGGCGAACACTTATACGTGGTGTACGCGCCGCACAACGACACGCGCCAACGGCTCTTGAGAACACGGCCAAAGTTGCAGGCAAAGCCACAAAAGAAGCATCTACCTTGGCGAGCAAACTCAAAAAGGCCTTCGATGAGGGTCGAAAGTAGTGCCTTGGGAAGGCTGGGTCTAACCCAGCGCTCAAGCGGACTGCCTACGGCAGCCGCTTAGCTTTATCGTTAGTCGCTATAGGGGAAGTATTGTGGCCGATCATCTTCAGAAATCTCGTCGTCAAGTTCTCGTCAGGCTTGAGAGCATCCTCGGCAACGCCTGCTACAACGCAAACATCCAAAACTATGGCCCTGGCGGCATACGGGAAGCCGAAGGTCGCAGCTTTCGTTATCCACTAACTCTGCGGCTATCCGATGGCTCTAAGCAAAAGGTTAGCTCCGGCACCATTCCTGACTCCGTCTCAGACGACGCTCTACGTAGTGGCTACTATGCTTTTGGCGCCAACCAACTCGACGTAATTTCCGCACTTGATCGCATGCTCAAATATCTCGAGCAACATCATGACCTTGTCATTGCCAACGGTGGCTAACAGTTCGTTCAATGCAACGGCTTAGCTGCCGCTTAAATCCAACTCCAGAACATTACCTTAACATAATTTATTTATGAGCTTGAGTATTGAATGGTTCGCAGCAAGTGATCAACGGAACAAAATGAGAGACGCCAACGGCGTCTCCATTGAGGAAGCAGAGGGAGACTTGGCATTCAACAGTTCATCAGCCTATCCGGTCGCCGAAGAAACTGCCAGATGGATTTACAAAAACTGGAGTCTCGAGAAAATTTTTCAACTCTCTCCAAGCGCGCGACAAACGCTACTAAGGATCATAGAAGATCAATTAAAAAATTCAACACAAAGACAAACCTAATATCAACGCGCGATCCAATCGCAAAACTCAATGTCATTAAAAATAATTATCATCCCCCTTCTTGCCTTGAACCTCCATTTTAGCTACGCCCAGACAATAGCCCTAGAAAAAGTTCACCGAACAGGGTTCGATCCATTTTTCTCTTCAACAAAAGATGGAGAGTACCAAGTAAGCTTTGATGGAGAGGTTGTAAATCTGAGCAAAAAATCAGATAGCGTAATCACTTGCAGAATAAAAAGCAACACTCGCAGCTTGATAGAAGACGAAAAGGGTAAATTGCACAAACCACGCATTTTAGAAGCATCATGCCCTGAATTAACGGATTTAATGATTATTGAAGATATAAAAGGGGGCGTGCATATGTCATTAAATAGATTCATGGATGGCATGCGATATAGAAGTTCTCTTGAGAAATTGAAGTCCAAAAACTAATACACCCCATTTTGGCCACATCATGGCCTAACTTGTCGCTCAAGCCGATTCGCCTTCGGCGAACGGCTTACCTTAGGCGTTAGACCGCATGTACAACACCGACATTCTTCTCAACGATTTTGCTATTCGGTCATTCCGAGATGTAGCCGACTGCGACTACATTGCAGCTCGCTTATCTTTCCGTGCGCAGCTCGTGCCGCAGTTTCTTTGGCAGAGCCTCCAGGCGATTGAGAAGTATCTGAAGTGCATCCTCGTTCTGAATCGAATCAAAGCTCCAAGGAGTCACGATCTATCGAAGCTTCTCGACGCTTTCGAGCAGTCGAAGAAGTTTGAGGTTCGCCTATCCCCAGACACGCACAAGTTCCTTCAGTACCTGGATACGTATGGCCGTTTTCGGTACTACGAGACACCGTACTACTCCATGGGAGACGAGCTGTTCCGCTTGGATACGGCGGTCTGGGAGCTCAGGCGCTATGCGCGCGTTCTTGACTACAACGTGAAGCCTCCCGGCGGTACAGAGGTCAACTTGCTAGCGCTTGAGCTCAAGCGGAATGAACGAGCAGAAACCAAGGCACCGCAGGAGTTTTCCATCATGGGTGGTCACTTGGAGAAAGTGCTTGCCAAGTCGGATCATCCCAGCAGGGCAGGCTTGGTTTGGCACAACCTGAAGTTCGGAAAGCGGCGCAGAACTTCCGTCAGCTACACGCGAACCTCTATGAGTGGAAACTCGCCGCTCTCACTGCATCCTGAAATTCTGGATGAAGTCCTTAAGTATGTCTTCCTGCCAAAGGACGTTGTTGAAGCCTACAGAAATGCGGTCTAACCAGTCGCTCAAGCCGACTCGCGTCGGCAGGCCGCCGCTCGCGGCTTAGCTTCAACGTTAGAAGTACTCGGAACCACACTGCCAACATCTAAGGGAGAGAAAAATGACAGATGTCCACCTGCCCGCCATTTCGGCGAACACACTGCCAGTCCTGGATCAGCTAACTAAAGCGCTCGGCATACCTCGCGAGATTCTTGCGTCTCAGTCTGAGATCGAAACGGCGTGGACGAATCTTCCGGGAATTCTCAAGAAAATTCCGCCAGCGCTTCGAACTGAAGGCATGGCGCGAATGTGCGTCGCGGTCGCATCCGGACTCTTTGACAGTGCCATCAATTACATCTGGAACTGTTCAATCATTGAACTCCGCGAGAAGGTCAAGCGGTTTGGGCTCAATGTCGTTGAACAGATCACGGGTAAGACCTCGTTCGACGAGCAGGCCCTCCTCGACCTAAAAGACGCTGAACTGCTGAGTCTCTGCCTCAAGCTCAATCTGATTACAGAGGATGGTTACTTTTTCCTCGACCAATGCCGAGATATTCGAAACAACTTCTCTGCAGCTCATCCGGTCGTCGGAAAGATTGATGACCACGAATTCATCGGTTTTACAAACCGCTGCGCCAAGTACGCACTGGGCAATGAGCACAACCCGATCGGCGTCAATCTCTCCGCATTCATGGCGGCCATCAAAGGCGGAAAGTTCTCACCCGAACAAAAAGATCAGTGGGCGCATCGCATTCAGAAGACCCACGAAGCGCAGCAGTATCTGATTTTCGGTTCCCTTCACGGCATCTACAGCGACCCTGCGAGCAACGAAGAAGCCCGAGTGAACGCGCTGTCGGTGGCAGCAGATTTTGCGCCGCACTTCACTCCCAAAGCTCGATCAGATCTCATCAATCGTCATCACGATTACATAGCAAAGGGCGATGAGAAGCGCCACAAGGCATCGCAGCAGTTCTTCGAGAAGCTTGGAATGCTCGCCCTGCTTGGGGAGCATGAAGTCCATTCCTTGCTGTCAAACGCTTGCAAGCGCCTTCTTGCTGTTCATCAGTCGTTCGACAACTTCTATAACGAGCCTCCATTTGCTGAGCGATTGCTACAACTGTCTGGGCAAGTTGCAACACCTGACACCGTCAAGGATGAGCTTGTTGAGACTGTCGTGACATGCGCGACGGGAAACCCATACGGCGTTTCAAATGCGGCAATCCCTCACTATCACAAGATGATCAAGAGCTTCTCTCCGAGTGAAGTTGAAATCATGTTGAGTCTCCCTGGAAAGAAGGGAGTGCTAGCAGAGCGACTCAGGACACATGCAAGTTGCCGTACTCGCTTCAAAGCTCTGGTTCAGCTCATTGATGCATCTACCGTTCCGGCCAAGGCAGCCGCTGCATATACGCACTGGAGCAAATAGTTCTAACCCTTCCATCGAGGGGACAGCTTCCGGCGGGCTTCGCCCGCCTCCAGCTGCCCCTCATGTCAAACGTTAGCACCACTGAAACCCAGCTTTATTCAAGCCCATGTTTATTCAAACGGCATTCAGTTTCTCAAACGCTGTGCAGCGATGGGTTTGCCGTTTCTCCGGGCTTCGCCTGGTGGCGTTACGCTGGTTTGTGGTCTTTTTGGCCTCTAGGGCTTTCGCAGTAAGCGCTGGCAGCTATCATTTTCAAAGCGTTGTGCCGCCTCTGCACCACCGGCAGCCCCCCTGCAGGCAGATAGCGCCCCAATCCGCACCGCCTTGCCTCCCTCACGTCACACCCAAGGCCCTACCATCGGCCTTTGTTTTTGTCAGAGCTTTCTTCATGCGCGTTCTTTTTGCCCTGCTCACTTCGCTGGCCATCGCCCCCGCCGCCATGGCACAAGCCAAACCTGTCACCACCGCCAGTGGCTTGGTCTATGAATCGATCAAGGACGGCGCGGGCGAGTCGCCCAAGGCCACTGACACCGTGAAGGTGCATTACAAGGGCATGTTCCTGGATGGCAAGGAATTCGACAGCTCTTACAAGCGTGGTGAGCCCACCGAGTTTCCGCTGAACCGCGTCATTCCTTGCTGGACGGAAGGTGTGCAGCGCATGAAGCCGGGCGGCAAGGCCAAGCCGACCTGCCCTGCCAGCATTGCCTATGGCGAGCGTGGCGCGGGCGGGGTGATTCCGCCGAACACCACTTTGAACTTTGAGGTCGAGTTGATTTCTGTGAGGCGCTGAGCGGCAGTTGACTTCGCCCACATGGCCGGATGCACTTTGCAAGGCCTTGGTAGGTCCAGCCCGCACGGATATTGGTCGCCCCTACGTGCTGGAATTGAAGCACCAGCCGCAGTAAATGGGCAGCTGGCGCCGCCAAGCAAAAAGCCTCCCGTCTTTTGGTCGGGAGGCTTTTTGTTATGCCTTGCAGGCGGTGTGCCTTACACGTTGGTCACAAACTGCTCACGGGGGCGGCGTACCTTTTTCAGGTTCACCAGCCAGTCGCCTTCATCCGCGCGATAGCCCAGCGGCAGGATGGCCACGCTGCGCAGGCCCTTGGCGCGCAGGCCCAGGATTTCGTCGAGGGCGGCGGGGTCGAAGCCTTCCATGGGGGTGCTGTCCACTTCTTCAAAGGCGGCAGCAATGATGGAGGCGCTCATACCGATATAGGCTTGGCGGGCTGCGTGCTGGTGGTTCACTTCGGCACCGCGCTGGGGGTAGGTGCTCAGCAGCATGTTGCGGTAGTTTTCCCAGCCTTCGTTCTTGAAGCCACGCACCTCGTTGGTGTAGGGCGCGTTGAGAATCAACGGGAGTTGATAACCCCAGCTGCGAGATAGATCAT
>NZ_JAEFCH010000068.1:0-5946 GCF_016406015.1 Acidovorax sp. IB03
TTCTGTAACAATCAGCAGGGTCTTAGCAACCCCTTAACGGAACGGCTAGCACATTGTGGGCCGTTTTGAAAGGGCTTTGGAGCCTTGAGCCTTTAGGGCTTACAGCAGACCAGCCTTTTGAACCAAGCGGGTAGCAACCCAGTTCTTGGTCTTGGACAGCGGACGGCTTTCGGTAATTTCGATCACGTCGCCCAGCTTGTACTCGCCATTTTCATCATGGGCGTGGTACTTGCTCGACTTCGCAACGATCTTGCCGTAGAGCTCGTGCTTCACACGACGCTCGACCAGCACAGTCACAGTCTTTTGACGCTTGTCGCTGACCACCTTGCCAATCAAGGTGCGCTTGAGGGATTTTTTAGCTTCCGTCATGTCGGCTCCTTACTTGGCGGCTTGCTTTTCAGCAAGAATGGTCTTTGCACGGGCGATGGCGCGGCGGGTGGTACGCAGCGTGTTGGTGTTAGCCAACTGCTGGGTAGCCTTTTGCATACGCAGACCGAAATGGGCCTTTTGCAAGGACTTGATTTCGGCTTCGATACCGGCAACGTCTTTTTGGCGCAGTTCAGTAGTCTTCATTGCTTGTTCTCCTGAATTACGAGCCAATGTGACGGCTGACGAACGTGGTGCGCAGCGGCAGCTTGGCAGCAGCCAGGCGGAACGCTTCGCGGGCCAGTTCTTCAGGCACACCAACGATTTCGAACACGATCTTGCCGGGCTGGATTTCGGCCACGTAGTACTCGGGGTTGCCCTTACCGTTACCCATACGCACTTCTGCGGGCTTGGTAGAGATTGGCTTGTCCGGGAACACGCGGATCCAGATACGGCCGCCACGCTTGACGTGACGAGAAATCGCACGGCGTGCAGCTTCGATCTGGCGGGCCGTCAGACGGCCACGATCGGTGCACTTCAGACCGAAATCACCGAACGCGACCGAGGCACCTCGTGTTGCGACGCCGGTGTTACGGCCTTTTTGCTCCTTGCGGTATTTGCGGCGAGCAGGTTGCAGCATCTTTATTCTCCTTTGCCGTCCGCTGCTGTAGCGGGCGCGTCAGTCTTGCGAACGCGCTTAACGGCGGTTGCATCAGCGCCACCGGCACCGGCGGGCTTGTCGCTACCGTCAGCGGGAGCCACATTGGCACCTACTGGACGACGGGGACCACGGCCTGCACCGGCACGATCGCCACCTGGGCGGCCATCACGGCGTGGGCCACGTGGGCGACGCTCTTCTTCCGGACGTGGAGTTTCCACGGCTGGCAGATCGTTGCGGCCCAGAGTGTCACCCTTGTAGACCCAGACCTTGACGCCGATCACACCGTAGGTGGTCTTGGCTTCAGAGGTGCCGTAGTCGATGTCAGCGCGCAGGGTGTGCAGTGGCACACGGCCTTCGCGGTACCACTCGGTACGAGCGATTTCGATACCGTTCAGACGGCCGGACGACATGATCTTGATGCCTTGGGCACCCAGACGCATCGCGTTTTGCATGGCGCGCTTCATGGCACGGCGGAACATGATCCGCTTTTCCAGCTGCTGCGTGATGCTGTCGGCGATCAGCTTGGCATCGATTTCAGGCTTGCGCACTTCTTCGATGTTCACTGCGACAGGCACGCCCAGGCGAGTAGCGAGTTCCTTCTTCAGGTTCTCGATGTCTTCACCCTTCTTGCCGATCACCACACCAGGACGTGCCGAGTAAATGGTGATGCGGGCGTTCTTGGCTGGACGCTCGATCAGGATGCGCGAGACGGCGGCGTTCTTCAGCTTGGCCTTCAGGTACTCACGCACCTTGATGTCCTCAGCCAGCATGCCGGCGAAGTCACGGTTGCTGGCATACCAGCGGCTGGCCCAGTTACGGCTAACCGAGAGGCGGAAGCCGGTAGGATGGATTTTCTGTCCCATAGTCTTCCTTGGCCTCAGTTACCAACCGTCACGTACACATGGCACGTGGGCTTGCTGATGCGATTGCCGCGGCCTTTGGCGCGCGCGGTGAAGCGCTTGAGCGTGGTGCCTTGTTCGACGTAGATGGTCTTGACCTTCAATTCGTCGATGTCAGCGCCATCGTTATGTTCTGCATTGGCGATTGCCGATTCCAGAACCTTCTTGACGATGCCAGCAGCTTTTTTCTGCGTGAATGTCAGGATGTTCAGAGCCTGGTCCACCTTCTTGCCGCGGATCAGGTCCGCAACCAGACGGCCTTTATCGACCGACAGACGGACGCCCCGGAGGACTGCACGTGTTTCAGACATGGTCGTTCCTTACTTCTTCTGGACTTTTTTGTCCGCGGGGTGACCCTTGAAGGTGCGCGTCAGGGCGAATTCGCCCAGCTTGTGGCCCACCATCTGGTCGGTGACGTAGACAGGTACGTGCTGCTTGCCGTTGTGCACGGCAATGGTCAGACCGATGAACTCGGGCAGAACCATGGAGCGACGCGACCAGGTCTTCACTGGCTTCTTATCCTTGGTGGCGACGGCCTTTTCGACCTTGGCCAGCAAGTGATGGTCAACAAATGGACCCTTTTTGAGAGAGCGAGTCATCTGTTACCCCTTACTTCTTGCGACGCGACACAATCATGACTTGTGTGCGCTTGTTGTTACGGGTGCGATAACCCTTGGTCAGATTGCCCCAAGGATCGACTGCATGGCGGCCTTCGCCGGTGCGGCCTTCGCCACCACCGTGAGGGTGATCCACAGGGTTCATGGCCACGCCACGAACCGTAGGACGAATACCCATCCAGCGCTTCACACCGGCCTTGCCCAGTTGGCGCAGGCTGTGTTCTTCGTTGGCGACTTCACCAATGGTGGCGCGGCATTCGATGTGGATCTTGCGCACTTCGCCGGAACGCATACGCACTTGGGCGTAGATGCCTTCACGGGCCAGCAGCGTAGCCGAAGCACCTGCCGAGCGAGCGATCTGAGCACCAGCACCGGGCTTGAGCTCGATGCAGTGGATGGTCGAACCCACAGGGATGTTGCGGATAGGCAGCGTGTTGCCTGCGCGGATCGGGGCTTCCGAACCAGAGTGCAGGGTTGCGCCGACTTCCAGGCCACGGGGAGCGATGATGTAACGACGCTCGCCGTCGGCGTAGCACACCAGAGCGATGTGGGCCGTACGGTTTGGATCGTATTCAATGCGCTCAACCTTGGCGGCGATGCCGTCCTTGTTGCGCTTGAAGTCCACGACGCGGTAGTGGTGCTTGTGACCACCGCCCTTGTGGCGTGTCGTGATGTGACCGTTGTTGTTACGGCCAGCTTTCTGGAACTGAGGCTCCAGCAGAGGCGCGTAAGCTTCACCCTTGTACAGGTGGTCACGGGTAACCTTCACCACAGCACGTTGGCCGGGCGAGGTAGGTTTCATCTTGATAACGGCCATGATTACGCAGCCTCCCCGGACAGGTTCAGCTCTTGACCTTCCTTCAGTCGGACATAAGCCTTGCGCACGTTGTCGCGACGGCCCACAGTCTTGCCAAAGCGCTTGGTTTTGCCCTTGGTGTTCACCACGGAAACACCCTTCACCTCGACCTTGAACAGCAGTTCAACAGCTGCCTTGATCTCAGGCTTGGTAGCGTTCTGCAGCACCTTGAATGTCACAGCGTTGGACTTTTCAGCAACCATGGTGGCTTTTTCGGACACGATGGGAGCGACCAGCACTTGCATCAGACGACCTTCGTCAAACTTGAGTGTGCTCATGCGAACATCTCCTTGAGTTTGTCGATTGCACCCTTGGTGACGAGCACTTTCTTGAAACGCACCAGCGACACGGGGTCTGCATAACGCGGCTCAACGACGAGCACGTTTACCAGATTGCGCGAAGCCAGGTACAGGTTTTCGTCCACTTCATCGGCAATCACCATCACCGATTGCAGGTTCATCGCCTTGAACTTGTCAGCCAGGACCTTGGTCTTGGGAGAATCCAGCTTCAGCGAGTCGACCACCGCCAGACGGCCTTCACGGGCCAGCTGCGACAAAATCGCAGACATGCCAGCGCGGTACATCTTCTTGTTGATCTTCTGTGTGAAGTTTTCGTCAGGCATGTTCGGGAAAATCCGACCACCCCCACGCCACAGAGGCGAGGAAGTCATACCAGCACGGGCGTTACCCGTACCCTTTTGCTTGAAAGGCTTCTTGGTGGAGTGACGGACTTGTTCGCGGTCTTTCTGAGCGCGAGTGCCTTGACGGGCGTTGGCCTGGTAGGCCACCACGATCTGGTGAACCAGATCTTCGTTGTATTCACGACCGAACACGGTTTCTGGTGCTTCGAACTTCGAAGCAGCCTGACCTTGGTCATTCAGGAGTTCGAGCTGCATTAGTTCGCTCCTTTGGCAGGTTTGGCCTTGACAGCGGGACGCACAGTCACGAACCCACCCTTGGAACCAGGAATAGCGCCCTTGATCAAGAGCAGTTGACGCGCTTCGTCGATGCGAATGACATCGAGGTTTTGCGTGGTCTTGGTGACATCACCGAGGTGACCCGTCATGCGCTTGCCTGGGAACACGCGACCTGGGTCTTGTGCCATACCGATCGAGCCAGGCACGTTGTGCGAACGGCTGTTACCGTGCGACGCACGTTGCGAAGCCATGTTGTGGCGCTTGATGGTACCGGCGTAGCCTTTACCGATCGAAGTGCCTTGCACGTCGACCTTTTGGCCCACAGCAAACACGTCCGCCACGGGCACAGCAGCACCTGCGGCGTACTTGCCAGCAGTTTCAGCAGTCACGCGGAATTCTTGGATGATTTCACCGGCTTCCACACCTGCCTTGGCAAGGTGGCCGGCTTCTGGCTTGGTCACACGCGAAGCTTTGCGCGAACCGAACGTGACCTGCAGGGCCACGTAGCCATCGTTCTCTTGGGTTTTGACCTGGGTAACGCGGTTGTTAGAAACATCCACCACTGTGACAGGCACTGCGTCCCCATCATCAGTGAACAGACGCATCATGCCCACCTTGCGACCCAGCAACCCCAGGGAGTTGCTCAGACTCATTTGTTTCTCCAAAACTCTCACCGCTGTGACTTCAATTGGCCTCAGCGTTTGCGCGCCAGCGCGTGAAAGAAGGTTAATAAAACTTCGCCCCTCTGCATGCGCAAAGAAGGCGAAGCCCTAAAGTATAACGCGGACTGCTTTTTCAAGCAAGTCCGCGTTAAAAGCCATCAGGCGGGCCCTGGCGAGCCCGCCTTCAGGGGATTACTGCAGCTTGATTTCGACGTCGACGCCGGCAGGCAGGTCGAGCTTCATCAGGGCGTCCACAGTCTTGTCTGTGGGGTCCACGATGTCCATCAGACGCTGGTGCGTACGGATTTCGAGCTGGTCGCGGCTGCTCTTGTTGACGTGAGGCGAACGCAGAATGTCGAAACGCTTCATGCGTGTTGGCAGGGGCACGGGGCCCTTGACAATGGCGCCAGTGCGCTTGGCAGTGTCAACGATCTCGGCAGCAGACTGGTCGATCAGCTTGTAATCGAACGCCTTCAGGCGGATGCGGATTTTTTGCTTGGACATGGTGTCTCCTTGATTTGCTTAAAAATTAAGCAATGATCTTGGCCACCACGCCGGCGCCCACGGTACGGCCGCCTTCGCGGATAGCGAAGCGCAGACCTTCTTCCATGGCGATGGGGTTGATCAGCTTCACAGTGATCGACACGTTGTCACCAGGCATCACCATTTCCTTGTCGGCTGGCAGCTCGATGGCGCCAGTCACGTCAGTCGTACGGAAGTAGAACTGAGGACGGTAGTTGTTGAAGAAGGGAGTGTGGCGGCCGCCTTCGTCCTTGCTCAACACATACACTTCAGCAGTGAAGTGGGTGTGGGGCTTGATCGAGCCGGGCTTGCACAGCACTTGGCCACGTTCCACGTCTTCGCGCTTGGTGCCGCGCAGCAGCAGACCCACGTTGTCGCCAGCTTGACCTTGGTCCAGCAGCTTGCGGAACATTTCCACGCCGGTGCAGGTGGTCTTTTGCGTGTCGC
>NZ_JAEFCH010000069.1:0-5918 GCF_016406015.1 Acidovorax sp. IB03
CGAGGCCCAAAACTCGTGCCATACTTGGCCTCATGCGGTTGAATTTCCTATCCGTCGTGGTGGTGCGGTTGACGAAGAAGCGATAGGGTGAACCGTTGCCGCAGCTGGCGCCGGATGCAGCCGGGGCCTCGATGGCCTCCCACTTGTTGAAGGTGGTGGGTGCGGGGCCGACGTTGCCGGTGGTGTTGGGCACCCATGGCGCAGGCGCCGCCCAGGCCGACGAGGCAACAACAAGGGTCAGGACGCTCAAGGCGCCGTGCACGATCTGGCGGGGCATGACAGTCTCCAGGGTGGACACGCCAGCGCCTGGGCAAGGCAGAACAGGGCGTCTCTTCCAATTGATTTGCCCCACATTCTGGCGACTCGGTTAACGCGCCACATCGGTGCAAACGTCATAGCCCGATCAGGGGGAGGACTTACACCGATCCGCGTGCCCCGCGCATGCGCCAGGCCTGAGGCGTATCGGCCGTCCAGCGCTTGAAGGCCTTGGTGAAGGCGCTCTGGTCGCTGTAGCCCAGCATCATGGCCACTTCGCAGACCGACAGCGCCGGATCACGCAGGTACTGCCTGGCAAGCTGTTCTCGCGTGCGATCCAGCAACATCTGCCAGGTCAGGCCTTGGTCACCCAGTCGGCGCTGCAAAGTTCGCTCCGACTGGTTCATCATCTTCGCCAGCCGGTGCACCGACACCCCACCCTCCGGCAACACCCGCAACAACAGGCGCTGCACGGCCTGGTCAAAATCACCCGGCTCGGGCAAGGCGCGCAACAGGGCTTCAGCCTGCCCATCCAGCAGCGCACGCAAACCGGGCTCAGGGTGCCGCATGGGGATCTGCATGTAGGACACCGGGATCCGCACTCGCGTGTGGGTATCACCAAACACCACAGGGCACTGGAAGAAGGCCTCGTAGCGCGCACGCAGTTCCGAGTCGGCCTCGTGCACAAAACTGATCCGCAAAGGCCTGGGCGGATCGTCTACCTGCCGACTCATGAAGGTCACCAGCGCCCCGATGGACACCTCGTTGAACATGGGCCCCTGTTCGGCCGGTGGCCAGGCGATGTCAACCTCGTCTCCATGCCAACTCACCTGAGCGAGGTTGGCGCCATAAAACAGGCGCTCATACGACAGATAGACGCGCATGGCCTCGCCCAGGTTGTCTGATGCCGCCACCAGATAGCCCAACACGCCCAGGTGACGCGGTTGCACGCCGGCCCCGATCTGCAAGCCCAGTGCCGGCACCCCTGGCCGTAATGCCGCAGCCTGAGCCAGGGCCTCACGCCATGCCGGCAGGGGCACCACGTCGTCGGGCGCGAAGCGAGCCAATTGGGCACGCAGCCTGGGTGCCGTCAAGCCCTCGCGATCCAGCCAATCCGTCAGCAAGCCGGTCCAGGCGCCCGTCACCCTCATCAAACCATTCACGACACGCACTCCGCTGCCTGACATGGCAGTGGTCCGCATTGTCACAAATTATCGAAAAGATGGCGCAGATTAACTATCGAGAAGGCGCTCGCCTGCCTACAGTTGCCATCACCGAGCAGACAAAACAAGATCAGGCCTGACCAGGAAAGGACCCTCCCGATGAACGCCACGCTCTCTCGCCGCCCGCTTCGCCGCTTCTGGGGTTGGGGTGTCGCCTGCGAACACCTCACGCAAGAAGAATCGGCCCGCATCGGGATGATGGTGCAAATGCTGGGTGGGCAGATCACGGATCGCACTGAGCCCCAGGTCAGTGACTTCACGCTGCCTGCGCCACGCATCGCCCCTCCTGCAGCCCTGGCGGCCATGTTCTCGGATACCCCGCTGGACCGGCTCAATCACGCCTTGGGCAAGAGCTACGCCGATCTGGCCCGCATGTGGCTGCGCCAGGTGCCCCATGTACCAGACTGGGTGGCCTACCCCGATGACGAGCAGGCCGTGATCGACATCCTGGATTGGGCCTCGCGCCACAACGTGGCCGTGATCCCTTATGGCGGTGGCTCCAGCGTGTGCGGCGGCGTGGAAGCCGCTGTGGGCAGCAGTTATGCAGCGGCCGTGTCGCTGGACATGGAGCGCCTTAACCGCGTACTGGAGGTGGACCCCACCAGCCGCGCCGCCCGCATCCAGGCCGGCGCGCTGGGCCCGGAGCTGGAAGCGCAACTCAAGCCGCATGGCTACACCTTGCGCCACTACCCGCAGAGCTTCGAGTTCTCGACCCTGGGCGGCTGGATCGTGACCCGTGCAGGCGGCCACTACGCCACGCTCATGACCCACATCGATGATCTGGTCGAAAGCACCCGCATGGTCACGCCATCAGGGGTGTGCGCCTCTCGCCGCCTGCCCGCATCGGGCGCGGGCCCATCGCAGGATCGGATGGTGCTGGGCTCGGAGGGTACGCTGGGCGTGGTCACCGAGGCCTGGATGCGCCTGCAGGAGCGTCCTCGCTACCGCGCCAACGCCTCCGTGCGCTTCACCGACTACAAACAAGGCGTGCAATGCGTACGGGCCCTGGCGCAATCGGGCCTGTACCCGAGCAACTGCCGCCTGCTGGACCCGATGGAAACCGTGTTCTCAGGCGTGGGCGATGGCAGCGCCGCCGTGATGGTGCTGGGCTTCGAATCAGCCGATCACCCGATGAACGAATGGATGAGAAGAGCCCTGGAAGTGGTCCGCGATCACGGTGGCAGCTATGACGCCGAATCGGTTGAGCGCTCGATGCGCGATGACGGAGGCGAAGAGCACCGCAGCGGCACAGCCGGCGCGTGGCGACAGGCCTTCCTGCGCATGCCCTACTGGCGTGACCCTGCCGTGGGCAATGGTCTCATCATGGACACCTTCGAGACCGCCACCACCTGGGACCGCTTCGAGGCCTTCTACAAAGGTGTGCGCAAAGACGTGGCCCAGGCCGTGCAGCAAGCCACCGGTCACCCGGCCTTTGTATCCTGCCGCTTCACGCACATCTACCCGGATGGCCCTGCGCCCTACTTCACCATCGCCGCGCTGGGCAGTGCGCAGGGCGATGTGGCATCCGCTCTGGCCGCCTGGCGCGAGATCAAGCAAGCCGCCAACGAGGCCGTGATCAAGCATGGCGGCACCATCACCCACCACCACGCTGTGGGGCGCGACCATCGCCCAGGTTATGAGCAGGAAACACCGCCCCTTTACCGCCAGATGCTGCAAGCAGCCAAGGCCACGGTGGACCCGCAAGGCATCCTCAACCCGGGCGTGCTGATCGATCCACGGGATCGCCAGGTCGGCATCACCGGCGCATTGGGCAGAACCTGATCAGGCGCAGGCCAGCCCCAACCAGGGCAGGCTCATGCTCCATCCTTTTGAGCCGGTCTTGGGATGGAAGAATTGGAAGTGCCCGACAGCGCGCAAACCGTGCTGCTCGGGCCGCAAGACCTTGAGATCTACCTGCGTGCCGGTGTAGTGGCTGTGCATGGCCTTCACGCCACGTGGACTGGCCATCGTGTCATCCGTGAAAACCACGGCCGTGATGGGCAGCTTCACGCTGGCATAAGCCTGCCGCACGGCTTCGCCTTCGCTGACGACAAAGTCCGGATGGCTGCACCAGCGCTTCCATTGCGCCACCACGCCACGAGGCAAATCGTCCACCGTGCGGATGCGGCGGCCGGCAAAGTAGCCATGCCGCGCCACGCTCAAAGGCACGATCACATGCCAGAAAACACCCATCACATAGCGCAGGGGTCGCGCCACATGCTCGCGATAGCCGCTGCCACTGCCCAGCGTGGCCACACGGTCGATGCGCGGGTGCTGCGGCATCATCCCGAACAGGATGCCGCCCATGCTGTGGCCGAACCAGGTGATGGGCAAACCAGGGTGGCGCTGTGCCACCAGTTCCATCACGGCAGGCGCATCGTGACGCGCCCAGTCCACCAGCCTGGCCTTGTAGCCGACCAGGCTTGGCGGCGCTGACTGCGCCATGCCGCGCCAGTCAAAGGTATAGACGACGCAGCCGTGCTGCACCAGCCAGCTGGCGTAGCGTTCATAGAAGGTCTGAGGCACGCCCAGTGCGCAGGCGATGATGACGGCGCGGCGCACATGGACGCCACCATGTGGTCTGAAACAACGACCAGCCAGCATGTGGCCATCGTCGGTAAGGATATGCAGGGCTTCCATGAAACTTCCAACAGAAGCAAGGTAGAAAAATCACCCACAAAAAAGCCCGCAAGGATCTCTCCATTGCGGGCTCTTGCAGTTCAAGCAGCCATCAATCAGACCTCAACAAGCGCCCGATCAACAGCATGCCTGAAAGCCATCATCACAGGCTGTCGACGCGCTCGAAGATGCCAGCAGCACCTTGGCCGGTACCGATACACATCGTCACCATGCCGTACTTGCCGCCAGTGCGACGCAGACCGTGCACCACGGTCGCAGCGCGGATGGCACCGGTCGCACCCAGGGGGTGGCCCAGGGCGATCGCGCCGCCCATCGGGTTCACCTTGGCGCGGTCCAGCACGTGGCCCTTGCTGTCCAGGTCCTTCAGCACAGCCAGAGACTGTGCAGCGAACGCTTCGTTCAGCTCAACCCAGTCCATGTCCGAAGCCTTCAGGCCGGCGTATTCCAAAGCCTTGGGGATGGCTTCGATCGGGCCGATACCCATGATTTCGGGTGGCACGCCCTTGACGGCGAAAGCCACGAACTTGGCCAGAGGCTTCAGACCGTACTTCTCGCAAGCTTCCTTGGAAGCCAGGATCAGGCAGCCAGCGCCGTCGGACGTCTGCGACGAGTTACCGGCCGTGACCGAACCCTTGGCAGCGAACACGGGACGCAGCTTGGCCAGACCCTCCACCGAAGTGTCAGGACGAGCGCCTTCGTCACGGCTGATGGTCTTCTTGGTGATCGTCACTTCGCCTGTTTCCAGGTTGGGTGTACGCACTTCGATGTCGATCGGCGTGGTTTCAGCGTCGAAGAAGCCAGCTTGCTGCGCAGCGATGGCGCGGCGGTGCGACTCAGTGGCGAAAGCGTCCTGCTCTTCGCGGGTCACCTTCCACTGTTCGGCCACCTTCTCGGCGGTCATGCCCATGCCGTAGGCGATGCCGACGTTTTCGTCGAGGTTCACCACAGCAGGGTTGAACGAAGGCTTGGAGCCGCCCATGGGAACCATGGACATCGATTCCACGCCACCGGCGATCATGACTTCGGCTTCGCCCACACGGATGCGGTCAGCAGCGATCGACACGGCAGTGATACCAGCCGCGCAGAAGCGGTTCACGGTGGCACCGGCCACGGTCTTGGGCAGGCCAGACAGCAGCGCGGCGACCTTGGCCACGTTCATGCCTTGTTCGCCTTCGGGCATCGCGCAGATCCTGGGCGGCGGCATGGTGGGCACCCACGCAGGCGACATGATTGGCGAGATCGCCCTGGCCATCGAGATGGGTGCGGACGCTGTCGACATCGGCAAGACCATCCACCCGCATCCAACCCTTGGCGAATCCATTGGCATGGCGGCGGAAGTGGCGCATGGCAGCTGCACGGATGTGCCGCCTGCGCGCAAGTAAGTCCGCAGCCAAGCTACCCTGCCAAGGCCCGAACTGGCGACGGTTCGGGCCTTGTGCTTTGCGTACCCAAACAATCGCCGCAGAATACTGTGCATTTGTACAGTATTCATGTCAGCCACTTCCAAGCCCAAGCTCTACAACCCACGCCACCCCGAACGCACGCTGCTCTACCAAACGGTAGCCGAGCACTACGAGACCTGGCTAGAGTTGGCCAGCGCGGGTCAGTTCGACGGCCAGGGCGACCACCACACCCCCAAGCCCTTCGTGCGCAAAGCGTTTGCCAAGTATCTTGAGTGCGGCATCTTTGCCCATGGCTTTGCCCGCGCTCGCTGCGGCGACTGTGGGCACGACTACTTTGTAGCCTTCTCCTGCAAAGGCCGGGGAGTCTGCCCCTCGTGCACCACCCGGCGCATGGTGG
>NZ_JAEFCH010000006.1:0-24153 GCF_016406015.1 Acidovorax sp. IB03
CCAATGTGCAGCTTCATGCCGAAATACCATTGCTGGCCTTTGCGTGTCTGGTGCATATCGGGGTCGCGCGCCTTGTCGGCGTTCTTGGTGGAGCTGGGCGCTGCGATGATCGTGGCATCCACGATGGTGCCGGTATTGACCTTGAAGCCGCGCTCCTGCAATTGCTGGCCTACCTTGGCAAACAGGGCTTCGCCCAGTTTGTGCTCATGGAGCAGTTTGCGAAACTTCAGCAGCGTGGTGGCATCGGGCACCCGTTCACGACCCAGGTCAATGCCCGCAAAGCGGCGCAGACTGGCACTGTCATACAGAGCCTCCTCGCACGCCAGATCGGCCAGGTTGAACCAGTGCTGCAGGAAATGGATGCGCAGCATGCGCTCTAGGCCAATGGGCGGGCGGCCGTTGCCTGCCTTGGGGTAGTGCGGCTCTATCACCTGACACAGAGCGGCCCATGGCACTATTGTCTGCATGGTCCGCAAGAACTCTTCGCGTCGGGTGGGTTTGCGCGAATGCTCGAATCCGTTGTCTTGATCTGCGGCCATTGCCAGGGTCTGCTGCTTCATCTGCGGATAACGTTTGACCCCCCTCAACGGTGGACCTTAATCAGCGTTGCCTTAGTCGTGCTTCAGTGATGTGGCGAGGTGCTCAAGCCTTGGTGTCGAGCAGCGCGCCCATCATCCGGTCATTGGTCTTGAGCACTTGCACATTGGCCTTGAAGGCATAAGTAGCGGCCATCTGCTCAACCGCATCCTGTTCCAGGGCTGAGCCTTCCTGCGGCGACCGCTGCACGCTGGCTTGCACGCCAGCGCCGCCAGGGCTTTCGGTTTGCTCAACCACCTGGCGGCGAAAGCCGGGCGTGTTCAGGTTGGCGACGTTGTGTGCCGACGCATCCAGCCGCAACTGTGCTGCCTGCAGGCCAGAATTGCCAATCGATGAAAGACTTGCCACGGTGTGACTCGCAAAGGGTGTATAGAACCTGGATTGTCCGCCCCCTCACGGGCGCTGGCAAGCGGCTGCTGCACTAGCGCTGAGCGGCATGGGTACGGGCCAGGCAGTCCTGAAATGCTTGCGTGGCCCGCGAGGGGGTGGGAGAGCGCCGCACCATGCTCACGAACTTGCACTCGTAGTGGAACTGGTCGGGCTGCACGGCCTGCATGCGGCCGGTGCGTTCAAATGCCTCGGCGTAATGGTCTGGCAGAAAGCCCAGAAAACGGCCGGACAGGATCAGCGTGGCAATCGATTCCTGGTCAAACCCCGTGGCAGCGCGCGTCAGGCGCGCCTCGTGGCTCAGCTCCATGTTGGGCGAGTGGTAGCCCAGCCCGGCAAACGGATAGCTGCGCAGGCTGTCCCAATCCAGGGCCGGATGTTGCGCGCCATACAGGGGGTGGCCCGCACCGCAATACAGCAGCATGGTTTCGGTGAACAGGTCGGTGTAGATCAGGCTTTGGGAGCTGCGGTGGGCCGGGATGATGCCCACGTGGTAGCTGCCGTCCATCACGCCCCGCTCAATGGTGTTGATGGAGCCCACATGCAATTGCAGGTTGACCCCCGGTGCCTGCTCGGCAAAGGCCGCAATCGCTTCACTGATGCGCGCGGCCGGGTTGCTGGCGGTTTTGTCAAACACCGCTACCGCCAGTTGCCCCCCCATGCGCGAATGGATGTCGTCGATGCTGCTGCGAAAAGCGTCCACCGCGCTGAGCAGGCGCAGGGTCTCGTCGTACACCCGCTGGCCCTCGGCTGTCAGGGCAAACCCCGCGCGCCCGCGCCGGCACAGCGTCAGGCCCAGACGCGTTTCCAGGTCTTTCATGTGGCGGCTTACGGTGCTGGTGCCAATGTTCAATTCCAGCTCGGCCGCAGCCATGCCGCCGCACTCGGCCACGCTTTTGAAGACCTGCAGCAGGCGCAGGTCCATGTCGCTGAGCTGGCCCAGCACGGCGCGGTGTTTGGCGGGGGCTGCCACGGGCAGTGCGGTGGGGGTTTTTACTTGCATAAATCCTCAAGTAAACATGGATATTGCTTCATTTGAGAGATTAACACCGCCCCCAACAATGGCGCTTCGTGACCACCGTGTCCGACCGTTTCTATTGCCAGGATATTGCCAGGAGAGAGCCATGAGCTTCGCCGTCACCGACCCTACCCCCACAGCCCCCGTGCGCACCGACGCCGCCTGGCTAGACGCCCACTGGATGCCCTACACCGGCAACCGCCAGTTCAAGGCCAACCCGCGCATGATCGTGGAGGGCAGCGGTGCCTACTACACCGACTCCGAAGGCCGCAAAATTTTCGACGGTCTCTCGGGCCTGTGGTGCGCGGGCCTGGGCCATGGCCGCCGCGAGATCGCCGAGGCCATCGGCAAGCAGGCGATGAAGCTCGATTACGCCCCCGCCTTCCAGTTTGGCCACCCGCTGTCGTTCGAGCTGGCCAACCGCGTGAAGGAACTGACGCCCGCCGGGCTGGACTATGTGTTCTTCACCGGCTCGGGCTCCGAGTCGGCCGACACCTCGCTCAAGATGGCGCGCGCCTACTGGCGCGCCAAGGGCCAGGGCACCAAGACGCGCCTGATCGGCCGCGAGAAGGGCTACCACGGCGTGAACTTTGGCGGCATCTCGGTGGGCGGCATCGTCGCCAACCGCAAGCTGTTTGGCCAGGGCGTCGAAGCCGATCACCTGCCCCACACCCAACCGCCCGCAGGCTCGTTCCACAAGGGCATGCCGCCCACGGGCAAGGAGCTGGCCGACCGCCTGCTGGAAGTGATTGCGCTGCACGACGCCAGCAACATCGCTGCCGTGATCGTCGAGCCCTTCTCCGGCTCGGCCGGCGTGGTGATCCCGCCCGTGGGCTACCTGCAGCGCCTGCGCGAGATCTGCACCCAAAACAACATCTTGCTGATTTTTGACGAGGTGATCAGCGGTTTTGGCCGCTCGGGTGCGTTCACCGGGGCTGAGGCTTTTGGCGTGACGCCCGACATCCTGAACTTTGCCAAGCAGGTCACCAACGGCGCACAGCCCCTGGGCGGCGTGATTGCCAGCAAGGAGATCTACGACACCTTCATGGCGGCAGGCGGCCCCGAGTACATGCTCGAATTCCCTCACGGCTATACCTACTCGGCCCACCCCGTGGCGTGCGCTGCAGGTATTGCGGCGCTCGACATCCTGCAAAAGGAAGACATGATCGGCCGCGTGAAGGCGCTGGCCCCGTACTTCGAGAACGCCGTGCACAGCTTGAAGGGCGCCAAGCATGTGGCCGACATCCGCAACTTTGGCCTGGCTGCTGGCTTCACCATTGCCGCCGTGCCCGGCGAACCTGCCAAGCGCCCTTACGAGATTGCGATGAAGTGCTGGGAAAAGGGCTTTTACGTGCGCTACGGTGGCGACACCATCCAGCTCGCCCCCCCGTTCATCTCTACCTCCGCCGAGATCGACCGCCTGGTCAGCGCCCTGGGCGATGCCCTGCAAGAAACCGCCTGAACTCCTGATTTGATAGCTGCTGGCGCTTGCTAGATAAGCGCTGGCGGCATTTTTTATTTGTAATCATCATGAACCACGACAAGAACGTCACCACCACCATCGGCCACCTGATCGACGGCAAGCTCGTTGCCGACACCGAGCGCACGCAGCCCGTGTTCAACCCCGCCACCGGCCAATCGACCACCAGCGTAGCGCTGGCGAGCAAGGCCACAGTGGAAGCCGCCATTGCCTCCGCCGAGGCCGCCTTCCCCGCCTGGCGCAACACGCCGCCTTTGAAGCGCGCCCGGGTGATGAGCAAGCTCAAGGTTCTGCTCGAAGAGAACGCCGACAAGATCGCTGCCTTGATCACCGCCGAGCACGGCAAGGTGCTGGCCGATGCGCACGGCGAGCTGCAGCGCGGTATTGAGAACGTGGAGTACGCGAGCTACGCGCCCGAGCTGCTCAAGGGCGAGCACAGCCGCAATGTGGGCCCATCGATTGACTCGTGGAGCGAGTTCCAGGCGCTGGGCGTGACTGCAGGCATCACGCCGTTCAACTTCCCGACCATGGTGCCGTTGTGGATGTGGCCCATGGCCGTGGCGTGTGGCAACACCTTTGTGCTCAAGCCCTCCGAGCGCGACCCCACCAGCACCCTGTTCATCGCCCAGCTGGCGCTGGAAGCGGGCCTGCCCCCCGGTGTGCTGAACGTGGTCAACGGCGACAAGCTGGCCGTGGACACGCTGCTGCAAGACCCGCGCGTGAAGGCCGTGAGCTTTGTGGGCTCCACGCCGATTGCCGAATACATCTACGCCGAAGGCTGCAAGCACGGCAAGCGCGTGCAAGCCCTGGGCGGCGCCAAGAACCACGCCGTGCTGATGCCCGACGCGGATGTGGACAACGCCGTGAGCGCCCTGATGGGCGCGGCCTACGGATCGTGCGGCGAGCGCTGCATGGCCATCCCGCTGCTGGTGGCGGTGGGCGACGAAGTGGGCGACGCTGTGATTGCGGGCCTCAAGACCGAGATCGCCAAGATGAAGGTGGGCCCCGGCACCGACAACAGCAACGACATGGGCCCGCTGGTGACGAAGCAGCATTTCGAGAAGGTGAAGGCCTATGTGGACAGCGGCGTGGCCGAAGGCGCCACGCTGGTGGTGGACGGCCGCGGCGTGAAGGTGGCCGGGCACGAGGAAGGCTACTTCCTGGGCGCCTGCCTGTTCGACAACGTCAAGCCCGGCATGAAGATCTACCAGGAAGAAATCTTCGGCCCCGTGCTCGGCGTGGTGCGCGTGAAAACGCTGCAGGAAGCCATGCAGCTGATCAACGACCACGAATACGGCAACGGCACCTGCATCTTCACGCGCGACGGCGAAGCCGCCCGCCACTTCACCGACCACATCCAGGTCGGCATGGTGGGCGTGAACGTGCCCCTGCCGGTGCCCGTGGCCTACCACTCGTTCGGCGGCTGGAAGCGCAGCCTGTTCGGCGACCTACACGCCTACGGGCCGGACGCCGTGCGCTTCTACACCAAGCGCAAGACGATCACCCAGCGCTGGCCCTCGGCGGGCGTGCGCGAAGGCGCGGTGTTCAGCTTCCCCAGCAGCCGCTGAGCACGCTGGTCGCCAGCACGAACGGCCCCTCGCGGGCCGTTTTTTCATGGCTGATTGGTGGGGCGCTGGGGCCCTATGCGCTGGCGGCGGCGGTCCATAGCTTTTATGCATTGGCCCCACCCGAAAACCCGCCTGCACAGGAGCACAATGCGTGCCCTGCCCTTTGAGCTGGCGCTAACCCCGTAAGCAGATACGCTTACTAGGGTTTTCACGTAACGACGCCTACAATCGCAGACCCTTACAGAGCTGACAGCCTTCGCCGGGCATGTGTCCGGTGGTTGCTGCGCCTTATCCCCAAGCTGGAGACACTGCATGCCCGAGAACACCACGGCCCAGAACAACAACCCAGACAAACGTGCCCAGCTGCGCCGCGCGGCACTCGAATACCACGAGTTCCCCAAGCCCGGCAAGATCGCCATCGCTGCCACCAAGCAGATGGTTAACCAGCACGATCTGGCACTGGCCTACTCGCCGGGTGTCGCGGCGCCGTGTGAAGAAATTGTCAAGGATCCCAACGCCGCCTTCAAGTACACCAGCCGCGGCAACCTGGTGGGCGTGGTCACCAACGGCACTGCCGTGCTGGGGCTGGGCGACATTGGCCCGCTGGCCGGCAAGCCAGTGATGGAGGGCAAGGGCGTTCTGTTCAAGAAGTTCTCGGGTATCGATGTGTTCGACATCGAAATCAACGAGAAGGACCCCGAAAAGCTGGTCGAAATCATCGCCAGCCTGGAGCCCACGTTCGGTGGCATCAACCTCGAAGACATCAAGGCGCCCGACTGCTTCTACATTGAGCGCAAGCTGCGTGAGCGCATGAAGATTCCGGTCTTCCACGACGACCAGCACGGCACCGCCATCGTGGTGGGCGCGGCCATCCTCAACGGCCTGAAGGTTGCGGGCAAAGACCCCAAGAAAGTGAAACTGGTGACCTCGGGAGCCGGTGCAGCCGCCCTGGCCTGCCTGGGCTTGCTGGTCAAGCTGGGCATTCCGCGTGAAAACATCTGGGTGACCGACCTGGCGGGTGTGGTGTACGAAGGCCGCACCGAGCTGATGGACGAGGACAAGCGCCAGTTTGCGCAAAAGACCGACCTGCGCACCCTGAGTGAAGTGATCGACGGTGCCGACGTGTTCCTCGGCCTGTCTGCGGGTGGCGTGCTCAAACAGGACATGGTCAAGAAAATGGCCACGCGCCCCCTGATCTTCGCGCTGGCCAACCCGAACCCCGAAATCCAGCCCGAAGACGTGAAGGCCGTGCGCGACGACGCCATCATCGCCACGGGCCGCACGGACTACCCCAACCAGGTCAACAACGTCCTGTGCTTCCCGTACATCTTCCGTGGCGCGCTCGACAGCGGCGCCACCACCATCACGCTGGAGATGGAAATTGCTGCCGTGCACGCCATCGCCGAGCTGGCCCAGGCCGAGCAAAGCGAAGTGGTGGCAGCCGCCTACGTGGGCGAGCCCCTGGCGTTTGGCCCCGAATACCTCATCCCCAAGCCGTTTGACCCGCGCCTGATGATGATGATTGCCCCGGCCGTGGCCCAGGCGGCAGCGGACAGTGGTGTGGCGCTGCGCCCCATCGCCGACATGGACGCTTACCGCGAGCATCTGCAAACCTTCGTGTACGCCTCCGGCACCACGATGAAGCCCATCTTCACCGCCGCCAAGAGCGCCGCCAAAAAGCGTGTGGCCTATGCCGAGGGTGAAGAGGAACGCGTGCTGCGCGCCGCGCAAATCGTGGTGGACGAAAAAATCGCCCGCCCCACGCTGATTGGCCGTCCCAAGGTGATCGCCGAGCGCGTCGAAAAATTTGGCCTGCGCCTGCAGGAAGGGCGCGACTACGACGTGGTCAACGTCGAGAACGACCACCGCTACCGCGATTTCTGGCAAACCTACCACCGCATGACCGAACGCAAGGGCGTCACGGTGCCGATTGCCAAGATCGAAATGCGCCGCCGCCTGTCACTGATCGGCGCCATGCTGCTGCACAAGGGCGAGGTCGATGGCCTGATCGCCGGTACCTGGGGCCACACCAGCCTGCACCTGAACTACATCGATCAGGTGATCGGCAAGCGCGCAGGCGTGACCACCTACGCCTGCATGAACGGCCTGATGCTGCCTGACCGCCAGGTCTTCCTGGTCGATACGCACGTCAACTACGACCCCACCGCCGAGCAGCTGGCCGAAATCACCGTGATGGCAGCCGAGGAAATGATGCGCTTCGGTATCAAGCCCAAGGCGGCGCTGCTGTCGCACTCCAACTTCGGCTCCAGCAACCAGCCCAGCGCCGTCAAGATGCGCCAGACGCTGGAACTGCTGCGTGTGCAGGCTCCCTGGCTGGAAGTGGATGGCGAGATGCACGGCGACGTGGCGCTGGACAGCAAGGCCCGCGCGGCGCTCATGCCCAACAGCGACCTGATTGGCGATGCCAACCTGCTGGTGCTGCCCAACATTGATGCGGCCAACATCTCCTACAACCTGCTCAAGACCGCCGCGGGCGGCAACATCGCCATTGGCCCCGTGCTGCTGGGTGCCGCACAGCCCGTGCACATTCTCACCGCCAGCACCACGGTGCGCCGGATCGTGAATATGACGGCTTTGACCGTTGCGGACGCCAACGCGTCGCGATAACGCATTAAAAGATAGTAAAGACCAACTTTGTTTGGTCTTGCCCCCTGCAGCGCCTGCCCAATATTTGGGCAGGCGCTTGCTTTTTGGGGGGTATTGCGTCACACTACGACCTCGAAATTTCGGGGTTTACCCGTGGTTTCTGAAAGGTGTCGTTGATGCTGAAGGCTATTGCCGCACGGGTTCGCAAGGCTGGAGTTTTGTGGGTTCTTGGTGCTGCGTTTGTGTTGGCTCCGGTGGCGGGTCAGGCCCGCCAAAATCCGTCGGATGCTGGTTCGCTCTCCTCCATTGCGTTGGCCGATCTGCCTGCACAAGGGCGGGCCACCTATGCCCTCATCCACGAGGGCGGGCCCTTTCCCTACGAGAAAGACGGCACAGTGTTTGGTAACCGCGAACGCATCTTGCCGGCACAAAAGCGCGGTTATTACCGCGAGTACACCGTCAAAACGCCAGGTGCGCGTAACCGGGGTGCACGCCGCATAGTGTGTGGAGGCCAGCAGCCCCGGATGCCGGACGCCTGCTACTACACCAGCGACCACTATGCCAGTTTCCGCGTGATCGTCAATTGACTTTCCCCCCAGCGGTGTGTGCCAGCCAGTTTTTGGCGGTGCGCGGCGTGACCTTTGATTTCCCCCGACCGCCAGGTGCCTGAACGGCCTTGCGGAATGCCAGAAGTTTGTGGACTTTATTAAGAAAGAGTAGCGGAGATGCAAACGCCACTTCGTAAAGACCTGGAAACGCCCCTGCGTGGCGTGCGACCCAACATCGTGCAGTCCATTCGCGCCTTTCGCGTGCAAGACCTGCAGGATGCCGCCACTTCCATCGGTCACCATTTTCTGTATGCCAATTTGGCCCATGCACAGACCAAGCAGGATGTGCTGGACCTGATTGCCACGCAGTTCACCTTTCCAGCGCACTTTGGCAAGAACTTTGATGCGTTGTATGACTGCATGACAGACCCCTTGCACAAATCGGGCCCGCAGCCTGGTTTCATCGTGGTGCTGGAACAGATTCCTACGACCGCCAAGTTCGACAAGGAAGCGCGCGAGCAGCTGCTGGACATCTTCCGCGACGCGGCGGACTACTGGAGTGACCGGAAAATTCCCTTCCGGTGTTTCTATTCTTTTCTGTAGCCCGTTCTGCATCCAACAGCCAGGCAGAACGGGCGAACGAGGCTAGTGAAGCACCCAAGGTCCAACGGATTGAAATTGCAGCAGAGCCCGAAGAGAAGATGCCTACCGACAAACTGGTCGATGTGTCGCCCCTGGCATTGCGCATGAGCAGTCCGTTCAATGCGGGGTATTGGCTCAGCGCGGCATAGCTCGGTTCATCCCCCTGAGGCGCTTTGCGCCTTCCCCCTTCTCTCTGCGCGCTTCGCGCTCTGGGAAGGGGGACGACACCAGCGCGGCGGGGCGGCCCTTGCGCGGTGTCTCTCGCCTTGGCCGCGCCAGTTGCGAAGGTGAGTGACGACATTGGCGCGAGCGACTGAAGCCCGGGATCTGCTCCCAGCCTGGTTCGTTCACACCCATTGATGCTTGACTGACGGATTTGGCATCGCATCAAGACCGGTGCGATGTTGGTGGGCTCATCTGCTGCGCGACCAGCCTGAGCCCCTAGACTTTCCCAATACTGATCAAATTGGCCGCTACCGCTTGTCCCGCAAGCGCTAGCAGCTATCAATTTAAGAGCAAATTCACGCCTGCTGTGCCAGTGCCACGTATTCGTCCACGGGCACTTCTTCGGCGCGGCGTTGGGTGTCGAAGGTGCCGGGGAACTGGCGGGCTTCGAGCCAGCGGCCCAGGGTGTGGCGCAGCAGCTTGCGGCGCTGGCTGAAGGCGACTTGCACCAGTTCTTCCAGCAGCGCGACGTTCACCGGCGCGGGTGCCTCGCGCGGCACCATGCGCACCACTGCGCTGTCCACGCGCGGGGGCGGGTCGAAGCTCTCGGGCGGCACGAACAGCACGTTTTCCATCGCGTAGCGCCACTGCAGCATCACCGACAGCCGGCCGTAGTCGCCCGTGGCGGGGCTGGCCACCATGCGGTCGATCACTTCCTTTTGCAGCATGAAGTGCTGGTCCTGGATGGCGTCCACATGCTCCAGCAGGTGGAACAGGATGGGTGTGGAGATGTTGTACGGCAGGTTGCCCACCACGCGCAGGCGCAGGGTGGGCTGGTTCAGGCGCTCGCGAAAGGTTTGGGCGAGCGCGGTGAAATCGACCTTGAGCACATCCGACTCGATCACATCCAACTGCCCGTGCGAACGCAGCCGCGCAGCCAGGTCGCGATCCAGCTCGATCACGGTGAGGCGGCCAAGGCGTTCCACCAGGGGCTGCGTGAGGGCGGCAAGACCGGGGCCGATCTCGACCATGGGGTCGCCCGGCTGGGGGGCAATCTCCTGGACGATGCCGTCGATGATGCCCTGGTCGGACAGGAAGTGCTGCCCGAAGCGCTTGCGTGGGATGTGTTTCATGGTTTTGTCGCCGGGCTGTCCCAAGGCAAAAAGCAGCCCCACGCACTCGCAAAGCGCAGGGAACGCCTGCGTGTGGGGGCATGGAGCCACACGCAGTGGGCGACAGTGGGGGTCACGTTCATTGGGGGGGCTCGCGGTATTCCACGTAGGCGCGGCCACGCAGTTCCTGCGCCCAGGTGGCGTAGGCTTCTTCCAGCTTTTTCTCGCGCACGGCGTCGCGCAGCATGTCGCGCTGCTCGCGCTGGTTCAGTTTGGCCTCGCGGCGGTCCACCAGCTGGATCAGGTGCACGCCAAAGCGCGACACCAGGGGCTCGCTGATTTCGCCGGGGCGCAGGGTGCTCAGGGCCTGTTCAAACTCGGGTACGTAGCGGCCGGGGTTGGCCCAGCCCAGGTCACCGCCCTGCTTGGCGCTGCCGTCTTGCGAATGTTCGCGTGCCAGCGTCGCAAAGTCGGCCTGACCGGCCTGGATGCGGCGGCGGTATTCGTTCAGGCGCTCTGCAGCCGCTGCTTCAGAGAGCTGGGGACCGGTGCGCAGCAGGATGTGGCGGGCGTTGGTCTGCACGACGGTAGGCCCGGAGCCCGCAGCGGAGCGTTCCACCACCTTGAGGATGTGGAACCCGGCAGGCGAGCGCACGGGGCCCACCACGCCGCCCACGGGCAGGTTCTGGGTGGAGGTGACGAACAGCTCGGGGTAGTGGTCGGTCGGCCGCAGGCCCAGCAGGCCGCCATCGCGTCGGCCTTCGGGGGCGTCGGAATATTCCCGGGCCACCTTGGCAAAGTCTTCGCCTGCGCGCACCTTGTCGGCCGCCTCCTGGGCGCGGGCCTGCCGCTCGGCCACCACGTCGGGGCTGGCGTCTTCGGGCACGCGCACCAGCACATGGGCCAGGTTGATTTCTGCCGCGCTGACTTCGCTGCCCTGCTGCTCGCGGATGAACTGGTCAATGTCGCGGTCGCTCACGCGAACCTTGGCGTCCACCTCGCGCTCGCGCACGCGCTGAAGCAGCAGCTGGTTGCGCAGCTCTTCACGGAAACGGTCGCGGTTCAGGCCTTCACTGACCAGGCGGCGTTGCAGCTCGCTCACCGTCAGGCCGTTTTGCTGGGCCACGGCCGCCTCGGCCTGGTTGACGGCGTAGTCGTCCACCTTGAGGTTCATTTCGCGGGCCAGTTGCAGCTGGACCTTTTCCTGAATGATGCGCTCCAGCACCTCGCGGGCGATCAGCTCACGTGAGGGGCGGGGAGCGTTGCCGCCCTGCTGTGCCAGTTGCTGCTCAATGCGGGCCACGCGCGAACGCACTTCATAGTTGGTGACGGGCTCGGAGTTGACGATGGCCACGATGAAGTCGGCCGAGCGGGGGCCGGTGTCTGCCGCAGAAGGGGTGGGCAGTGCCAGGGGCGCCTTGCCGGCTGGCGCGGCGGCACCCGGGGTTTGTGCCAGGCCCTTGCTGGCTCCACTGGAGGGGCGCAGCCCCTGCGCCAAGGCGCTTTGGGATGCGAGGCAGGCCAGGCTGGCCGCCAGGGCCAAGGTCATCACGCGGTGGTTCATGGCTGTGTTGGTTTAGTCGTAGTTGCTGAAACGGCTGGGCGCACTGACCTGGTCTCGCAGGTACTGGTAGCGCGGCACGTGTTGCTTGAAGGTTTCCAGCGGGCTGGAGCCCAGGCTCAGGCGAGAGAAGCCCACGAATTCGATCTGGAAGAGCAGCCGGGTGTTGGAGGTGGAGGTGCTGTTTTGCAGGCGTTCGAGCACCACGCGGCCAATCCAGCAGCAGCTGTCGTATTCCAGGCCCACCACGGTGTCCACAAGCTTGCGGTCCTGCATGCTGTAGTTCAGGCGCGCCACGCTGTACCAGCGGCCGCCGCCTTGCCCGCGCCCGGCTCCCAGGTCCTGGCCCTTGTCGCCCCACAAGTCGTTCAGAGGCCATTGCCATCCGATGTCGATCTGCTCGCTGGTGCCACGCTGGAAGCGGTAGGCGGCGCTGACGGTGCGGTAATTGCCGGGGCTGTAGCGGGCGCTGAGGGTGGAGCGGATGGAGCGCTGCGTCTTGGGGTTGTACTGCACCAGCGAGTCAAACGCCCACTTTTGCGTCCAGTTGATGCCCGCGCCCACCAGCACGTCCGACAGGCGCTCGCTCACCGGTGCCATGCCCGGCAGGGTCACGTCCTGGTCGGAAAAGCGCAGGCGCTGGGCGACGCCAAAGCGCACGTTCTCGGCCCCGGTGTCCGGGTCGAGCAGGCGGGTGGTCACGCCCAGCGTCAGCAGGTTGTTGTCGGCGATGCGGTCATTGCCGCCATAAGCGTTCTCGGTGTAGACCGTGGCGAAGTTGAAGTCGTTGGCGGCGGTGTCATACACCGGCAGGCGGCTCTGGTCGCTGAAGGGCGTGTAGGTGTAGAAGGCCCGGGGCTCCAGCGTCTGCAGGAACGAGCGGCCGAAGAAATTCGCGTCGCGCTCAAACACCAGCCCGCTGTCCACACTGAACGTAGGCAGGGTGCGGCTGGCCGAGCGCGAGCCGTTGGACAGGGCACTGTCGAACTGGTACTGCGTGGTGTGCAGCTGCAGCTTGGGCGTGACGAAGCCGCCGGGCGACAGGAAGGGGCGGCTGATCTGGGCCAGTGCGTACGAGCGGTCGGCATTGGGCTGGCCGGTCAGCGCGCGTGCCGCTTCAAAGCGCGTGGTGTCCAGCTCCACACTGGCGTCCAGCCCGCCGGGCAGGGCGGATGGCGTGTAGCGCCAGCTCAGCTGCGGCATGCGGTCATACGGCGGGACGATGGGCGAGGTGACATCCTGCAGCGTCTGCCACTTCAGGGTGCGCACCTGGGCCGAGAAATCGCCCGAGCCCCAGCTCAGCATGGCGTCGTTGGGCAGCAGGCGCTGGCGCAGCGGCTCTGAGGCGCGGCCAAAGTCGCGCCAGTAGTTGTCGTCGCTCACCCGGTTGAGGTTCAGGTTCAAACCCAGCCCGCCAATGCTCGAATCAATCACGCCCTGGTGCTTGGCGGTGATGCCCCAGCGTTCGCGGTCGCGCAGGCGGTCGCTGGGCATCACGTCGGCGTTGATCTCGCCCTGGTACGTGGGCTCCAGGTAGCGGAACTCGCCGCCAAGGTTGGCGCCGCGCTTGGACATGAGCGCCGCGCGTAGCGTGGCGTCGCGGTTGGGGGCAATGTTCCAGTAATAGGGCTGCGTGTAGTCCAGCCCGTCGCGGCTGTCCAGCCCGATGGTGGGCGGCAGCAGGCCGGACTTGCGCTTGTCCGACAGCGGGAAGGTGATGTACGGAATGGGCAGCACCGGCACGCCCTGGAACTCCAGCACCGCGCCCTCGGCCGTGCCCACCTCTTCCTCGTTGTCGATGCGGATCTTGTCAGCGCGCAGCACCCAGGCGGGGCTCCAGCTGGCTTCGTTATCGCGCTGGCAGGTGGTGTAGGTGGCGCTGTGCACCAGCGCGCGGTCGCGGTCAATGAAATCGACCCGGTTCGCCTCGCCGTGGGCCTGGGTGGCCAGCAGGCGGTAGCGGGCGTCGGTGAAGAAGCCTTCAAACGCATCCACCCGCAAATCCAGGGCCGAGCCTTCGTAGCTGTTGCCTGCGCGGTTGATGCGCACGTTGCCGCGCGCCTTGGCCAGGTCTTCAGGCACGTTGTAGTCGAGCCGGTCGGCGCGGATGACGGTATCGCCCCGGCGCAGTTCGGCGTTGCCTTCGATGGTGGCGTTCAGATCCGTCTGGCCGCTGATGCGGTCACCGGTGACGAACACCGGCAGTTGCGTGCGCACTGATTCGGGAATGGTTTCCTGCAGCGCGGGCGACTTGCGCAGCGTCAGTGGCTCGTCCCAGGCGCTGGGGGCAGCGGCCTGCGCCTGCGCGGCCAGCGGCAGCCCGCACCAGGCCAGCGCAATGCAATACGCCAGGGCCCGGGGAACGGGCGGGCGCAACCGCAAAGCGGCTGCCGCAGCGGGCCGGGTCCGGGGGGGGGAGGTCTGCGCGGTGATGGGCTGGCTGCGTGGCACGTGGGCGTTGGGGGCGAGGGCAGATGGAATCACCCGCGCCGGCCGCAGGGGCCACGGGGCGGGTTTTAAAATCCGATTATCCATGAGCCACCCCTCTTCCCCCCTTTCTCCTTCCCGCCCTGATTCTTCCGCCGCTGGCAGCGCTGCTGCGCCTGCCCCGGTGGTCTGGGCCGACCCTGCCCGCCGTGCGGCTTTTGAGGCCTGGCTGGCCCCGCTGGTGGCCAGCCACCAGCTGCTGCCGGCCACGCTGCGCCCCGCCTCGGCCGACGCGAGCTTTCGTCGCTACCTGCGCATCGACACGGCCCAGGGCGCCAGCTGCATCGTCATGGACGCCCCGCCCGACAAGGAAAACTGCCGCCCCTTCGTGCAGGTGCAGGCCCTGATGGCCGAGGCCGGACTGAACGTGCCGCAGATCCTGGCCTGGGACGAAGCCGGGGGCTTCATGCTGCTGACGGACCTGGGCAAGCAGACCCTGATCGAGCTGCTGCAGCCCGAGAACCCCCAGGCCGCACTCCAGTGGTATCTGCAAGCCACCGATGTGCTGCTGGACTGGCAAAAGGCCTCGCGCCCCGGCGTGCTGCCTGCGTACGACGAGCCCTTGCTGCGCCGCGAGCTATCGCTGTTCCCAGACTGGTACCTGGCCCGCCACCGCGGCGTGACGCTGACCGACAAGCAGCAGGCCACGCTGGACAACGCCTTCAACCTCATCGTGGCGCACAACCTGGCCGCGCCCAGCGTCTTTGTGCACCGCGATTTCATGACCAGAAACTTGATGGTGCCGTTGCAAGAGGGCGGCCCCTTGGCGGTGCTGGACTTTCAGGATGCCGTGTACGGCCCCATCACCTACGACATCGCCAGCCTGCTGCGCGACGCCTTCATCAGCTGGGAAGAGGAATTCGTCATCGACGTTACCGTGCGTTACTGGGAAAAAGCCCGCAAGGCCGGGCTGCTGGGGGCCCACAGCGCCAGCGGCTGGGGTGCGGACTTTGGCGAGTTCTACCGCGCGGTGGAATGGATGGGCCTGCAGCGCCACCTCAAGGTGGCCGGCATCTTTGCCCGCCTGACCCTGCGCGACGACAAGCCCAAGTACCTGGCCGACGCCCCGCGCTTTTTGCACTACATCCGCTCCACCGCCAACCGCTACCGCCAGCTGGGCCCGTTGCTGCAGCTGGTGGACGAGATCGAGGGCACCACACCTGTCACCGGTTTCGCGTACGGCCGTATGTGAGGCTGTCCTTCTGGTTTTGAGTCAAATTGGCCTCCAGCGCTTATTGAGAAAGCGGTGGCAGCTATGAAAGTAATAGTAGATGCCCCGCTTCCACTGCCCCGCTGATCTGGCCCCCGGTGCCGAAATCGACCTGCCCCCCGGTGCTGCGCGCCATGTGCAGGTGCTGCGCCTGCAGCCGGGCGATGGCATCACCCTCTTTAACGGCGGGGCCGATGGCCCGGGCGGCGAATTTGAGGCCACTGTGCTGCGCATGGGCCGCAGCGACGTGCGCGTGCAGGTGGGCGCCCACCACGCCGTTGAGCGCGAAGCACCTCGCGCCATCCACCTGGTGGCGGGCATCACCGCCAACGAGCGCATGGACTGGCTGGTCGAAAAAGCCACCGAACTGGGCGTGGCCAGCATCACCCCGCTGGTGGCCGAGCGCAGCGTGCTCAAGCTCAAAGGTGAACGGGCCGACAAGAAGCTCGCCCACTGGCAGGCCGTGGCCGTGGCCGCGTGCGAACAATGCGGGCGCAACCGCGTGCCCGTGGTGCACGATGCGGTGGATTTGGCGGGCTGGGTGCGCGCCCACCCGCAGCCGCCTGCAGACCCTGCAGCCCCCCTGCGCCTGCTGCTGTCGCTGCGCGAAGGCACGCGCCCCCTGCTGCAGGCCGCGGCCGGGGCGGGCCCGGTGTGGTTCCTCTCGGGCCCTGAAGGCGGCCTGAGTGCCGCTGAAGAAGCCCTGGCCGTGCAGCACGGCTTTGCGCCCACCACGCTGGGCCCCCGCGTTCTGCGGGCCGAAACCGCACCGCTGGCGGCCCTGGCTGCGCTCACGCTGGTCTGAACGCTGGGGGCCTGCTGGCGACCCGCAGCCCGCTGGGGCGCAGGGATTGGAGTGGCGTGGAAGACCTCGCCTGGCCGGGCAGCGCATTCAGTGCTTGCTGATGTGCCTGTGCGCCGTAGAATTTGCCCAGAACAGCGATAGCGAGCGCATCCTCACATGCGCCGGGCCCTGCGCCACGGTGTGAGGCCATGCACCACAACAGCGGGGGGAGACCACTTGCATCTGAGCGCGTACTGGCGGCGTTGGGCCGACTGGATGCTGACCACCGACAAGCGCCAGCGCATCCGCCTGGCCATGTCGGGGCTCGCGGCGTTGCTGATGGTGTTCTGCCTGGTGGTGATGAACTCCGTGGCCGCTGCCGGCCTGGCATCCACGTCCGAGGTGCGCGTGTGGACGGCGTGCTCGGTTCTGGGGCTGATTGCCGTGTACGCAGCCATTCGCAGCGGCTGGTCGCGCCGCTTCAAAGACCCGGCCCTCACCCTGGCGCAGATCCTCTACGCCATCACCTGCTGTGCGGCGGCGTTTGTGATTGCCGGGCCTGCGCGGGGCGTCACGCTCCCCATCCTGGCCATCATCCTCATGTTTGGCATCTTCGGGCTCACCACCCGGCAGATGCTGGGCGTGCTGGTGTACAGCCTGGTGGCGTTTGGTGTGGCATCGGGCGTGGTGGCCGCGCGCGACGAGCCTGATTACCCCCCTGTGGTTGCTGCGGCTTACGTGGGCATGGTGGTCGTGGTGCTGCTCAGCAGCACCTTCCTCACCACCCGCGTGCAATCGACCCGCGAGCACCTGCGCCGCCAGAAGGCCGAACTGGCGCAGGCGCTGGAGCAAATCCGCCAGCTGGCCACGCACGATGACCTGACCGGCCTGCTCAACCGCCGCGCCATGCTCGATCGCATGCAGCTGGAGCAGCGCCGCAGCCTGCGCAGCGGCTCGCCGCTGCTGATTGCCCAGCTCGACATTGACCACTTCAAGGCCGTCAACGACACCCACGGGCACGCCGCTGGCGACCTGGTGCTGCAGAGCTTTGCCGATACCGTGCGCCGCAATGTGCGCGACACCGATGTGCTGGCCCGCTGGGGGGGCGAAGAGTTTGTGCTGCTGCTGTGCGACACCCCCGCCGCAGACGCCGTGGCCCTGATGGAGCGCCTGCGCCAGGCCGTGCAGGCCATGCAGGTGCCCGTGGCGCAGGGCGGCCAGCCCATTACCGTGACGGTGTCCATTGGCCTGGCGCGGCACACCCCTGCCGATCCTTTGGCGGGCACCCTGGAGCGTGCCGACCAGGCGCTCTACGCCGCCAAGGCCGGGGGGCGCAACCGCGTGGTGCCTGCACCTTGCCTGCGTTGATGCCTGTCATCGGCATGCGGTAGCGTGGGCCCCATTGCGCTGGGCCACAATGCCGCCTCGCAGCGCTGCACCCATCCCCTGGCCGTTTTCACCTTCGCCCCCATGACCGAAAGCACCTCTTCGTCTGAATTCCAGTGCGACACCCACGGCCCCGCCGAGGCCACCTACCTGTGCGCCCACCTGCTGGAGCAGCCGGTGCAGACCTGGTACTGCGACCCACCTTCGGCCGACCAGCCCCACCCCGATGCCTGGTGCGCCGCGTGCGAGCGGCTGTTCCAGCAAGAGGGTGAATGGAACGAGCGCAATGAAGGCGGGCTCGACATCCGCGCCGTGTGCCACCACTGCTACGAAGATGCCCGCGCCGCCAGCGTGAAGGCCATGTCCTCCGAAACCCAGGCCCTGTGGGTGGATGCCGTCACCGCCTGCCATGAACGGCTCTCCGAACGCCAGGCGCTGCTCTCCGCCACACACAAGCTGGCCACCCACGAGCGCTGGGATTACGACCAGGAAAGCGCCACGCTCACCTTCTCCAACGCGGGCGTGCCAGCGGTGGTGGCCGATGTGGAGTTCATCGGCTCCATCTCGAACACCAGCGGCACCTGGCGCTGGTCGTGGGCCAACTTCCACCTGCACCCCAACGTGGTGGGTCGCATCAGCGCCGTGCGCGAATACGGGCGGGAACACCACTTTGCCCCGCTGGTGGTGCCGCAGTGGAAGGCCGATGTGGTCGATGCCTGGGAGCTGGCGGGCGTGGCCGCCTACGTGCTGGAGGCCCAGGGCGTGTACCGCGCGCCCACCGACAACGGCTACCTGTTCATGGCCATCATGGGCATTCGTAGCGCTGCGTAGGCGGGTGGGTCAGCCTGCCTCTTCCGCGTCTGCCGGAAACCGCACACTGAAGCGCGCCCCTGGTGGGTTCTGGCCGGGGTGGGCGTCTTCCAGCAGCACCTCGGCATGGTGTTTGGCCGCAATCTCCATCACGATGGGCAGGCCCAGGCCCGAGCCATCGGCTTCGCTGCCCAGCGCCCGGTAAAAGGGCTGGAAGACCAGTTCGCGCTCGGCCTCGGGCACGCCGGGGCCGGAGTCTTCCACCTGCAGCATCAGCACCTGGCCAAAGGTGTCGGCCAGCACGCGGGCCGTGACCACGCCCGGCTTTTCGGCGGTGGACGGCGTGTAGTTGATCGCGTTGTCTACCAGGTTGCGCACCAGCTCCTTGAGCAGCGTGGGGTTGCCGCTGAGCTGCACGCCGGGCGAGCCAGGCTCGGCACCGTCGTAGCCCAGGTCGATGTGCTTGTCCATCGCGCGGGGCACGGAATCGCGCACCACCTCGATCGTCAGTTCGGCCAGATCACACGGCTGGCGTGCAATGCCCGCGCTGCTGCCTTCGGCCCGCGCCAGCGCCAGCAACTGGTTCACGGTGTGCGTGGCGCGGATGCTGGAGCGACCGATGTGCTGCAGCGAGCGCTTGAGTTCTTCCGTGCTCGTGCCCTCACGCTGCGCCAGGTCGGCCTGCATGCGCAGCCCCGCCAGCGGCGTTTTCAGCTGGTGGGCGGCGTCGGCCAGAAAACGCTTTTGCGTGGCCAGCGATTCGTTCAGCCGCGTGAGCAGGTCATTCACCGACGACACCAGCGGCGCCACCTCCAGTGGCACAGTGCGGTCGTCCAGGGGCGAGAGGTCGTCCGGGCTGCGCGCGCGAATGCGCTGCTCCAGCTGGTTCAGCGGCTGAATGCCCCGTGCCAGCGCCAGCCACACCAGCAGCACCGCCAGCGGCAAGATGACAAACTGCGGCAGCATCACGCCCTTGATGATTTCCGTGGCCAGCACGCTGCGCTTCTCGCGCGTCTCGGCCACCTGCACCAGCGCCAGCGGCCCGCCCTGCAGCGGCAGCCGCACCCAGATGTAGGCCACGCGAATCTCCACCCCGCGCAGCTCCGCATCGCGCAGGCGCACCTCGCCGGGCAAGGGGGTTTCTTCGGCGGGGGGCTCGGGCAACTCGCGCTCGCCCGAGAGGAATTCACCCCCCGGCCCCATCACCTGGTAGTAAACGATGTCGGAGTCATCCGCGCGCAGGATCTCGCTGGCCGGCTGCGGCAGGTTGAACTGCACCCCGCCCTTGCCGCCATCCGCCGGTACGCCCACCAGCTGGGCCAGGGCGTGGGCGTTGTATTCCAGCGCGCGGTCAAACGGCTTGTTGGCCAGGCCTTGCGCCACCAGCCACGTCAGCGCCAGGCTCACCGGCCACAGCAGCAGCAGCGGCGTCAGCATCCAGTCGAGGATTTCGCCAAACAGCGAGCGCTGCTCGCGCTGGAAGATTTTCAAGATTTAAAGCCTTTTAGCCTTTGGCGCTTGTCTGCAAAGCGCTGGCAGCTATCATTTTTGATGCAATGGGCTTCTGGGCTACGTACCGCCGTTGCCGCTGACACTGGCGCGGCCCAGGCCAGCGCACCCGTGGAGCTGGCTTTGCCAGGCCACCGGGTGCGTCCCCTTGGGGGGAAGGCGCAAAGCGACTCAGGGGGGCCTCCTATCCAGGGATCTTTTCCAGGCAATAGCCCAGCCCGCGCACCGTGGCAATGCGAATCGGGCCCTTCTCGATCTTCTTGCGCAGGCGGTGGATGTAGACCTCAATCGCATTGTTGCTCACCTCTTCGCCCCACTCGCACAGGCGCTCCACCAGCTGCTCCTTGCTCACCAGGCGGCCAGCGCGTTGCAGTAGCACCTCCAGCAGGCCCAGCTCGCGGGCCGACAGCTCCACCATCTTGCCGTCAATGGTGGCTACGCGCCCGGCCTGGTCGTACACCAGCGGCCCGTGCTTGATGGCACTGCTCGCCCCGCCCATGCCCCGGCGCGTGAGGGCACGCACCCGCGCTTCCAGCTCCTGCAGGCTGAACGGCTTGGCCATGTAGTCATCCGCGCCATAGTCCAGCCCCTTCACCCGCTCTTCCACGCTGTCGGCCGCCGTGAGGATCAGCACCGGCAACGCCGAGCCGCGACTGCGCAGCTTCTTGAGCACTTCCAGCCCATGCATCTTGGGCAGGCCCAGGTCCAGAATCAGCAGGTCAAACTCGTTGTTGGTCAGCAGTGCCGCATCGGCCTCACTGCCACTGGCCACATGGTCCACCACCGCCCCCGAAGCCCGCAGCGTGCGCAGCAGGCCATCGGCCAGCACTTGGTCGTCTTCGGCGATAAGGATGCGCATGGGGTGTCTCCTGGGGCGTGGACAGCGCTGCTCAGACTTCGCAGGCTGCATAGTTTTGTGGATTTTAGGGCGGCGAACGTGGAGCTATTGGGGGCCGGTTAGTTCGCTACAACCATTCGGTTGTGCTTCGCAAATCAAGAGTTTTCTGGCAAGACTTCAATGTCTTGAATATCTTGCATGATTGAGATGTTCTCGCGGCTGTCGTGCCATCTGGGTCCGTCGAAAAGGCGCAACTCGCACTCGAACTACTCAAGTCTGCTGTTTTAGAGCTCGCTCAAGCCAACCCCGATGGCATCACGAATTCCGACACGGCGAAAACCTTGGGATTGCAGAGCAACTACTTGGGTGGCTCCAAAGACTACCTGTCATGGAGCCTACTTGGTCTTCTCATGCAAGAGGGAAAGATGGTTCGTGGCGATCACAAGAAGCACAAGGCAACGGTTAAATGAATTCTTCCTCGTCCTTTGACGTGCTCCAACTGGGCATTTGAGTCGCCTTAACCCCCGCGCGGATCCGTCCCCAACAACTTCTCCGTCAAAGCCTTCAAATCCCCCTGCAGCCGCGCCATGCCCTCCGGGTGCATCGCCAGCGTGCTTTCGTCCATGTACAGCTTGCGATTGATCTCCAGCTGGATGCTGTGCCGATGCTGGGCGGGGTTGCTGTAGCGGCGCACCAGTTCCACGCCTTTGTAGGGGTGGTTGTATTCCACGCTGTAGCCGCGCTCTCGCAGGTGTTCGCACACCAGGGCTGACAGGGCGGGGCTGGCAGTAGTGCCGTCGCGGTCGCCCACCACAAAGTCGGCGTGCACCAGGCCCGGAAAGTCGGTGGCGTGGCTGGCCGAGATGGCCGGCATGGAGTGGCAGTTGATGTGGATGCTGTAGCCGTAACGGGCGTGGGCGGCGTCAATGGCCTGGGCCACGGCGGCGTGGTAGGGGCGCCAGCAGCGGTCGATGCGGGCGCGCACCTCTTCTACGGTGAGCAGGCGGTTATAGATGGCCTCGCCTTCGTCGGTGAACTTCCAGATCAGGCCCTTGCCCAGGCGCACTTTGTTCAGCACCTTGGGGTCGGTGGCTACGGGGTCGGGCCAGGGGGCGTCAAGCAGGGTGGTGTCCAGCTCCAGGGTATCGCGGTTGGCGTCCAGGTAGATGCGGGGGAAGTGGGCTTCGACCCAGGCCACGCCCAGGGCGGGGGCGAATGCGTAGATTTTTTCGACGTGCGTGTCTTCGGCGCGGCGCAGGGTGGGCAGGCTGCAGGCGGAGCGGAAGTCGGCCGGGTAATGGGTGCCGCTGTGGGGCGAGTCAAACACCAGGGGCGTGGTGCCGGGCACGGTGCTGACCATGGCGGGCTGCCCAGGCGTGCCGGTGGCGCCGGGCTGGGCTTGCTGGAGGGGTGGGTGAATCAATGGGAAGGCTGCATGCATAGGCAAGGCTGTGTGGGTGGGGGCGGCTGGCCGGGCCGCCCGGACCGGCATTGGGGCATGAACTGTGTTGCCCAGTATGCCGGTTTGTGGCCAGGGGGGTGATGGGGTTAGTTGGGGGGCATGGGTCAGTCGCTGCCCCCCGCATAGGCCTCCAGTCCAATCGCCACCACGGTGGCAACGTCGTTGCCCACTTCGGCGCGGAACTCTGCTTCGGCCTGCGTTACCGCATCCCGAAACCCTTGCAGCCACGCCAGTCCGGTGGGGGTGAACAGCACGCGGCGCGCCCGGGCATCGTGCGGGTCGGGCCCGCGGGTGACCAGGCCCCAGGCCTCGCATTGGTCTACCAGCTGCGCCATGGATTGCTTGGTCATGCCCGCGCGCTGGGCCAGGTCGGTCAGCCGGTCGCCCCCCAGGGACAAGTGCCGCGTGAGGTGGATGTGCGCGGCGCCCACCTGGTCGCGTGCGGCCAGGTTGGACAGGGCCAGGGGCACTTCCACATTGCGCGCCATGAGCTGCAGCACCCGTGCATCAAAGCGCCGCATGGCGTGGCCCAGCAGCCTGCCCAGGTGGGTCTGGCGCCAGGCATCGTCGGGTGGGGTGGTGCCGGGGGGCGTGGGGTGCATGGTGGACTGCAAGTCGGTATCTGGAGGGGGTTGGTAGATGGTAAGGCAAACTGACTAAAAAATTGTTTACTTGGCCATTTTGCGCATCTACATTACTGGTCAAGCAGCCAGTGCTGTTGTTAATAACAGTATTTTGATCACTGGCCCACCCGATCACTTCGTTTTATTCAGGAGCCCTTCCATGGACGTCAAAGGTACCAACCCCGCCCTGCCCGTGAACACCGAAAAGGCCAAGGCCTTGGCCGCAGCGCTGGCGCAGATTGAGAAGCAGTTTGGCAAGGGCACCATCATGCGCCTGGGTGAAGGCGAGGCCATCGAGGACATCCAGGTGGTTTCCACCGGCTCGCTGGGCCTGGACATTGCGCTGGGCGTGGGTGGCCTGCCCCGCGGCCGTGTGATCGAAATCTATGGCCCTGAATCGTCGGGCAAGACCACGCTGACGCTGCAGGTGATTGCCGAGATGCAAAAGCAGGGCGGCACCTGCGCGTTTGTCGATGCCGAGCACGCGCTGGATGTGCAGTACGCCCAGAAGCTGGGCGTGCAACTGTCTGACCTGCTCATCAGCCAGCCCGACACTGGCGAGCAGGCGCTGGAGATTGTGGACAGCCTGGTGCGCTCGGGCGCTGTGGATCTGATCGTGGTGGACTCGGTGGCTGCGCTCACCCCCAAGGCCGAAATCGAAGGCGAAATGGGCGATGCCCTGCCCGGCCTGCAGGCCCGCCTGATGAGCCAGGCGCTGCGCAAGCTCACGGCCACGATCAAGAAGACCAACTGCACGGTCATCTTCATCAACCAGATCCGCATGAAGATCGGTGTGATGTTCGGCAGCCCCGAAACCACCACGGGCGGTAACGCGCTGAAGTTCTACGCCTCGGTGCGCCTGGACATTCGTCGCACCGGCACCATCAAGAAGGGTGACGAAGCCATCGGCAACGAAACCAAGGTGAAGGTGGTCAAGAACAAGGTCAGCCCCCCCTTCAAGACGGCGGAGTTCGACATCCTGTTTGGCGAGGGCATCAGCCGCGAGGGCGAGATCATCGACATGGGCGTGAGCGCCAAGATCATCGAAAAGAGCGGTGCCTGGTATGCCTACAACGGCGAGAAGATCGGCCAGGGCCGCGACAACGCCCGCGAGTTTCTGCGCGAGAACCCTGACTTGGCGCATGAGATTGAAAACAAGGTCCGTGAGCAACTGGGCATCGCCCTGTTGCCTGCGGCATTGGCGGCAGCCAGTGCTGCAGACGAGGCGTAAGCCGAGTGGACCGCAGTTTCACTAAAACAAGGTCCGTGAGCAACTGGGCATCGCCCTGTTGCCTGCGGCATTGGCGGCAGCCAGTGCTGCAGACGAGGCGTAAGCCGAGTGGACCGCAGTTTCACTAA